>JBBRIM010000018.1:0-21279 GCA_038221095.1 Candidatus Limnocylindrales bacterium | reverse complement strand
TCGGCCAGCGCCGACCGGCCAGGATCCCGAGGCCGATGCCCAGGAAGCTCGCCATCAGCGTGAAGTTCGTGAAGAAGCCGATGTAGGTGACGTTCGCCGGGATCCAGCGGATCAGGACGAGCTCGACGAACAGCAGGGTCGCGCTGGTGAGGAAGAGCCGGGTCGCGCTCCGGCCGAGCACCCGGCCGAGTCGAGTCGTGGACGGTGCGATCCAGGGCGACGCGGTCATCCCAGGGCAGTGTAGCCAGGCCGATCCCTGGTCGGCCCGAGGATGGTGATCGGCACGATCGCGATGAGCATCGACAGCGCGTCGACCCACAGCGTCGGCAGCGCGACCGTGATTGCGACGACGAGCAGTGGTTCACCGATCCGAGGCCGGACCAGCCCGGCGACGACCGTTACGGCCAGGCCGACGATCAGGCGCACGAAATAGGGGATCGGCAGCAGTCCCGAGATATCGCCGGGGCCGCGCGCCTGGAGCGTGGTGATGAAGCCCGACCAGGCCCGCGGGTCGAGGGCGACACTGACGATCAGGATGACGAACCCGAGCGCGATCGCGACAAGTGCCTCCGACCAGCGCCGGCGGACAAGCAGGTACAGGATGCCAACCCCTGGAGCGAGCTTGATCGCCCCGCCGACGGCGAACAGCCAGGGCCAGCGGCGCACGGCGAGGACGACCAGCACGGCCAGGACCAGGTGGACGTTGAGGAACCACAGCTCGACCGCAACCGGCACGAAGGCGACCAGGGCCAGGGCGACCAGCGGCCGGCCGCGGGCGATGACCAGCAGGCAGACGAGGAGCAGCCCGGCCCACGCCGCGTCGAAGGCATCCGAAGGCAGGATGGCCGTGACCGGGACGAGCAGCTGAGCCAGCGGCGGTGGATACCAGTACGCGAACGGGGTGACCGCCGTTGCCGTCGGGTCATACAGCGGCAGGCCGTCAATGAGCCGGTGAGCCGCCAGCCAGTAGGCGTGCTCGTCCTGCGGCGCGCCCCACCTGGCAATGACGACGATGAACAGGAAGCTGGCGCCAATCGCCGCGAGGAGGACCAGGCCAATCGCCGGATAGCGCCGGCCACTGATCATGGACGGGGTGCTCAGGAGCTTCCAGGCGGCCTGCGCCCGGGAGATCACTACAGGGCGATCGAGGACCAGTAGCGCTCGGCGTGGCCGGTCAGCCCGCCCAGCGCGCCGATCTTGCGGCCGTAGCCGCGAACCGCATCGGCCATCTCGCGCGGACCGCCGAACAGGCGCGGGAGCTGGCTCTGGTAGAGGGTCAGGCCGCTGATCTTGTGCTCCAGCTGGTCACTGATGTCGGCATAGGCGGGCACGATCGACACGTCGTAGGGCAGGTCGCGCAGTCCGTCGCCCAGGTCGTCCACGCTCTTGAAGTCGTTCCACCAGGCATACGGGAAGTCCTCGTAGAACGACACGATGCCGGCCCACTCGGGACCCGGCATCACCCAGCGGCGGGCGTCGCCGATCATGGCCAGGCCCACGTTCCGGACGAGCTGGTGGTCAACATGACCGCCTACGCCGAGCGGGAAGTAGACCTTCTGGGGCTCAAGCCGGGCGATTTCCCGGCGGAGCAGGGCCACGGGCGCCGGATCGTCCTCGCGCGGTGAGCCGAGCAGCTGGCTGTCGCCCTCGTAGCCGCGGAAGACCGCATCGGGCAGGTCGAGGAGCACCAGCGACGCCTCCGCGAAGTAGGCGTAGCGCTCCTCCTCGAGACGCCGGGTGGCCATCGCATCGGCGGCGGCCTTGGCCTCGGTCAACGTGGTGGTCAGGACCGCGCCCTGGGTGGGCAGCTCGTCGATCACCGGCTGGCCGGCCATCGACTCGTTGTGGATCGACGCCCGGCGATACCACGACGAGCGCTGCCAGAAGCGCTTGGCAGCGGCATCGGCATCGGCCTGGGTGGCGTCGAGCCGGTCGGCCGTGGCCGCCCACGGCGGGAGCGTTCCGGCTGCGGCATCGTGGTCGTTGGGGATGTTCGAGCGGTTGAATGCCTCGGTTACCGGCCAGAGTGCCTTCGAGCCAAACCCGAGTGCTTCGCGCTGGTACGGCGTCAGGCGGTCGGTGGACCCATTGCCCGAGAAGACCGTCACGATCGCGACGTTCTGGCCGAGTTCGCGCAACGAGGCGATCAAGCCGCCGCAGGACAGGGCGACATCGTCGGGGTGGGGGCCGACAAAGACATGGGTCATGGCGCCCGGATTATACCGGCCCGCCTTGCTAGTTCGAGGGGCTTGGGGCCGGACTCGCGCTCGGACTCGGGCCCGAACTGGCTGCCGGGCTTGAGCTCGGGGCGGGGCTGCCGCCTGGACTGGGGACCGACGCGGACGAACTGGGTGCGGCGGAGCCACTTGTTCCGGCCGACGGCGAGGCGACATCGCTCGCGCTCGGGGCGGCCGATGGCGACGCACTGGCGCTGGGCAGTGGCGCGAGCGTCGGGATCGGGGTCAGGAAGCCGCCCACCCCGCCGATCAGTCCGAAGGCGAAGATCGCAATGAAGATCGCGACGACCGCGATGACAAAGGCTCCCGAAATGCGATCCGAGATATGGACCGCCGTCTCCGAGGGACTGTGGCCGGGTGCGAAGCCGGGGCGAGGCGTCGACCGGCTGCGGCCACTCGGGGCAGCCTCCCCAACCGGCACGAAGCCCGCCGCGCCCGGAGCCGCCTCATAGAACGAGGGGTTGTCATCCTCGGCGGATCCATCCGCCTCGTAGAACGAGCCGTCCTCGGGCTCTTCGTCGTTCGCCTGGTCCTCGCCCTGGTCCTCGCCGGAGTCCTCGCTCGGAGCCGAGTCGTCGCCCGGAGCCGCGTCGTCGCCCGGAGCCGCGTTCGACCGGGCGCCGTCGACTGCGGCGGCCGCCTCATCCGTGGTCTCGGCGGGCTGGGCAGTGTCCTCGGCAGCGTCTTCAGGGCCGCTCGGCGGCAGGTTCGGATCGCGCTCTACGGGTTCCGTCATTCGGGGGTCGTACTCCTGTGGGCGCGGGCTCCGCGCGGGCGCCAGTGTACCGAAGTGGCCATCAGGCGTCGCGCACGGCCGGCACGAGCAGCCCGGCCAGGCCCGCCAGGCAGGCGACCAACCCGAACGCCCCGATCACGTTGGCGACCCCGAAGACCGCGGCAAGCGCCCCACTGGCACCCGTCGCCAGGGTCATCGTGCCAAGGACCAGCGAGAACCGGATCGAGACGACCCGGGCCATCATGTCGCGCGGCACGCGCTGCTGGAACAGGGTCTGGCTCGGGATCACGAACAGCAGGTTGGCGATCCCGAACCCGGCCATCAGGCAGATGGCCACCGGCAGGGCGTCCGTTCGGCTGTAGAGAGCGACGCAGGCACCGGCGACGGCATAGCCGAAGATGACCAGCCGGCCCTTGCCGATCCGCAGCCCGATCAGGCCGACGGCGATTCCACCGATCAGGTTGCCGACCCCGATCGCGCCCTCGAGGAAGGCGTACGTCGTGGCCCCCGGGATCGATCCGCTCCGGATCACCGTCAGGGCATAGATCGCCGAAAGCGGCAGGAGCACGCCGATCGCCATCTGGCCGGCAATGCCCTGGAGCGTGTTGGCGAAAAGGACGGCGTCGTTGCGCAGGAAGCGCCAGCCCGCCAGGAAGTCGGACCGGAACGTCTGCCCGGCCGCCTCGGCCCGGCGAACGACTGGTGGGATGGCGATCGTGGCGATCAGGACCCCGGACACGACGTAAGTGACCGCATCGAACCAGAACGCGAGGGCAAACGCCTTGCCCAGCACGAGCAGCAGCAGACCGGCCAGGCCGTAGCCGACGATGTCGGCGATCGTCTCCCCCATCCAGGTGGCCGAGTTCGCCGCGAGGAGGTCGTCCGTCGGCACGATCCTCGGGATGATCGCCTCGCGGGCCGGCCGGAAGAAGATCGAGACCGAGGTCACCAGGAAGACCAGCGGGAAGACGAAGGCAATGTTGGTGACCGCCGCCACGGGCAGCAGGAACACGATCCCGGCCCGCAGGAAATCGCTGATGACCAGGACCCGCTTCTGGTTCGTGCGGTCGACAAACGTGCCGGCCAGCGAACCGAAGATCAGGTTGGGCACCGTTGCCGCGAAGAAGACGACGCCCGTCGCGACAACGGAGCCGGTCTGCTGATAGATGAAGATCGCCAGGACCGCCTGGTTGACCCGGTCCCCGAACAGGCTGAACAGGCCCCCGGTCCAGAGGGTGGCGAAGGGCCCGTTGAGGGCGAGCCGGCCGTACGGATTGCGCCGGGCCCGGTCCGCCACAGTGGCCGGTCGGCCGGTTGCCGGGAGCGTCCTGCCGGCCGGCGAGGCCATCGTCATGCCGGCACTGCCCATCAGCATCGGCCGGTCGAGCCGGGAGGCTTCGCTCAGTCCGGGTACGAGGCCAGTGCTGGCCGCCAGGGTCGTGACTGGCTGGCCGAAGGGGGAGAGCCGGGCGGCGCCAGCCAGGCCAAGCGTTGGCCGGAGACGTGGTTCGTCCCGGTCCGCATCCGCCGACGATTCCGGCAGGGGCTCGCGCTGGACGATCGCAAACAGGAAGAAGGCCAGCCCGAAGGCGATCAACAGGTCGCCGATCGAGTCCACGTTGGCGATCACCGGCAGTGGGATCGGGATCACGTCGGCGAACGGGCCGAGATGGGCCAGGAACGTGCCGTCGATGGCCGTCGGAAGGATCGTGTGGATGACCGGCGAGACGTCCTCGGGCTTGAAGCCGGCCGCCGCCAGGCTGGGTCCCCAGATCGGCATGCGGCCCGCGTTCACCACCAGGACGACAGCGTTGCCGAGCACGCCCACGAAGGCGATCGCCATGCCCGGCAGGTGGCGGTTGGCCCACAGGCCCGTGAGCAGGATCAGCGATGCGCCGCCCAGCAACGGAACCTGCAGCGCGAGGGCCGGTTCGAAGCCTCGGGTGAGCAGCGTCTCGCTGCCGTACCGGACCAGGACCGCCAGGAAGATGAGGGGTGCCCAGCGCAGCCGGACCATGGCGATGTTGCTGAGCCGGCCGCCGTTCAGCAGCCCGAGGATAAGGCCGAGGACGATGCCGCCGAAGAGCACGCCCTAGCCGGCGTCGATCGCCCTGGGAGTCACCTCGGGCGCGACCGCGAAGGGGACCGGGGCCGCCGGAGTCTCATTTCCCCCATCGGTGAGCGTGGTTGCGTGGGTCATCAGACCGGCAGCTGCCGCGAGCATCGGGACGGGGCGCGGCTCGATGGCCCGTCCCGGATCCGGAACGCCGTCAACCCAGCCGGTCTTGACGAACGCGTCGACGATCTCCGGATCGAACTGGATCCCGGCGAACTTGCGCAGCTCGCCCAGGGCCTGCTCCGTGGTCAGCGGCTTCATCCGGTAGGGCCGGGCTGCCGTCATCGCCTCGAAGGCGTCGGCGACGTGGAGCACCCGGGCAAGCTTCGGGATCTCCTCGCCGAGGAGTCGGTCGGGGTAGCCCGAGCCGTTGTACCACTCGTGATGGTGGCGAATGATGGGCAGCTCCGGGGCCAGCTTCGTGACTGGCGCGATGATCTGCGCCCCGAGGACCGGGTGCGAGTTCATTAGCATCCGTTCCTCGCGGGTCAGCCGGTCCGGCTTGAGCAGGACATGGTCGGGCACGCCGATCTTGCCCACATCGTGGAGTAGGCCGCCCCACTCGAGGGCCTCCATCTCGCCCGAATTCAGGTGCATCACCCGGCCAATGTCGGAGGCGATCTCCTTGACCCGGTGGCTGTGCCTGGCTGTGAACGGGTCGCGCTTGTCCACGGCCTCGGCCAGGGCCCCGATGGTCTGGGTGAACATCTCACGCATCTCAACGAGACGGCTGTACGTCAGCCTCGTCATGTAAAGCGGAAGGCCAAACAGCAGTGTTGCCCAGACGCCGGCCCCGTCCCGAATCATGTAGATCTGTGACATCAGCCAGCCGATGGGGGCGAGAGCGAACAGGTTCGCCGCTTGGGCTCGCGTATCACCGACGAGGACAGCCCGCGCATCGAGGCCATCGCGCAGGGCCACGCCGGTCGTCGTAATAAGAACGTTGAGTCCGAACAGAACGGCCGACCCGAGCATCGTCGCCACAAAGGTGGCCGCTGGATCGGATCCTGGACCTACAACCTCGATTACCAGGCTGCCCAGGACCGCTGGCACGAGAACACCAGCGTGATTGAAGAGGGTTCCGTACCAAGGTACGCGACCGCGAAGCTCCCTCAACTCGGTCGTGCCCACGAAGGTGACCCAAGCCGCGGCGACGGGTCCGCCCAGAATCATGGTAGCGACGATCGGCGCGATCCCAACCGAAACGACGGTTCCTCTCGGAAGGGTCACCGGAAGAGCCGATGCAAAGAGGGTCACTACGGTCCAGAACAACACGCCCGCGATCACGGCGGATTCACTCGTTCCGCCGATCGCGATGTTGGTTCGGACACCGAGCACCCAGCCCGGGTGCGCCCCAAACGCAAGACTCGTGCCGACAAGTGCAAACGCACCAATCGTCACGAGTCCCGCAACGAATATCTTGAGCGTCCTAGGCACGTGAGATCCCAGATGAGGTCACTGTGAGGAGAGAGTAACCTCTGGTCACAGTTACCGGTATGGGACGGATGTACTCACAGCCCAGTTAGGGACGCTCCGCCAGCGATCACGATCGATGCGATCGCGGCCAGAAGTCCGAGGAGCTGAAGGACCATCCGTCCCGTAATGGTCGGACGCCTCTGCTCGTGGACGCTCATTACCAGGTCTTGCCGATGGACTCGGGGGCCATTGCTTCCTCCTATTTCGGCTTTCGCGTTCTCACGAACGGGAAAACCGACCAGACTCGTGAGTCGGTCGGTTGCACTACTCGCTCGGCTCCACCCCAAGTGCCCATTTCAGGTGGTGCTTCAGCGCGTTCCGAACTTGACATCGCTTCCTAGTACTCTCGTACTGGAAGGTGGACCGGACTATAGGTAGCCTGCTCTTACCCGGTCAATACGGCACGTTACCTATCCACCCAGCTTGATGGCCACCCGAGCCGCGCCGACCCACTAGATTTCGCCGAGCGGCGGAGGGGTGACCCCCAAGTCCTCGACCATTGCCGCTGCGTAGTGACGGTACTGCTCCTCGGCCGCCGCGTGGGCGGCCGTCAATCGGTAGAGTCGGAGCAGTTGCCGCTCGATCGGCTCACACCTCGGGTCCACATCGAGCGCTCGTCTGCACAACTCGATAGCCCGGTCGAAGCGGGCAGCTCGGGTCTCATCCTCGACAGCTCGCTCGATGACCTCCAGATACGAGGCATGCAGGTTATCGCGGTAACTTGCCGACCAATCCTCGTACTCGAAATCAATCGCGAAGCGACCCTGGTAGATTTGACTCACCTCGTCGATCGTCGCCCACATGGACGATTTTCGGGCCTGCTCGATCGCAATCCTGCACGCGTTAGAGTCGGAGTCGACGAGTTCGGGGTCGAGCCAGAGTAGGTCAGACTCGTGGCGCAGGTACCCGGGCGACACGTCGTCGACGTACCTGGGCTCGAATACGCGTCGCAGGAAGTACACAGTCTGATTCAGGGAGTTGGAGGCGGC
This sequence comes from Candidatus Limnocylindrales bacterium, assembly GCA_038221095.1. GTDB lineage: Bacteria > Chloroflexota > Limnocylindria > Limnocylindrales > CSP1-4 > Palsa-1033. The sequence continues at coordinate 13,725 of JBBRIM010000018.1, read as the reverse complement.
GCTAGGGTCTTGGTCAGGCCAGAGCGCGTCCACAACCTGGTCCCGGGTTGCAGTCTTGGTCGGCCGAGCCAGAAGGAAACAAAGGAGAGCGAGGACCTTTCGCCGGATCGTGTCTCCGCTCACCGTCCGATTCCCAACGTCGACCTGTACTCGGCCGAGATCGTGGACACGGACCGGATCGGCAATCCGACGAGCGAGCCCTCGACCAGCGGATACAGCTCCAAGTGCAGTTCGCGACTGTCGGGAGTAGACCCGGAGTGGCTCGATATCCGATCGCTCGCCGACAAGATCGAGAAGCCTCGCCGCGCGGGCGCGGGAATTCGGGCTGCCGTCCGCCAGAGACCTTCTCAGGCCCGGACGCCATCGCTCGGGTCTGAGCCTGACCGCGCTCTCGATCAACGACTCGATGTAGGGCGACTGGCCGAAACGATCGGCCAGGAACACTTCGGCCAGAGTGCTGATCCATGGGTGACTGGCCTCCCCCAGTCTTCGGAGTGTTTCCTCGAGCTGATCCTCACCTGAAAGTGCCGCCAGCAGGATCTCGGCTTGAATGCCCCATCGGTGGGCCCCTTGTCGCTCCGACTGCAATCGGGCCGCTTGGGCTAGCGACAGCGCCGCAGGATCACGAGAAAGCAGGGCAGCTATTGCCCGAAGCGTCATCACGCGCGCCTTGAAGCCCGGCTCGCGATGAAATATCTCGACCTCGATCGTGTTGAGACGGCCCAGGGCCGAGGAATACCTACCATCTGCTAGATCAAGCACGGCAAGGACGGCGTCGTATTGATTCCGAAAGTCGGGGACCATGTCGCCGGCTGGTCCGAGCCCAGCCACGGCGTCGCGGCCAAGTCCCGGATCCCCGAACTCGAGTAGGACGCAGGCGGTTTCGATCCCCACCTCATCACGGACGAGGCCGAACTCGGAGCTTGCCGCGATGTCCAACTCACGACGAGCCGCGTTCATATCTCCGCCGTGGGCGAGAGCCCAAGCACGGGACACGATCGCACTCGGCATTTCATGGCTTGCCGAGCTCGCCGTCAGCGCCGCAATCGCCCTGTCGGCCGCGACGAGAACGGCACCAGCGTTTCCCCTCGCTCGTTCAACCTCAGCGATATTCAGTTGGGTGATGCCGAAGTAGTGCAGATCACCACCGAGTCGCTGAACCTCAGCCATCGAGAGTAGTTGGTCCAGGGTGGGAGCGAGGGGGCCATCAACGGACGCATCAATCAGCTGAAGCATGGCCCGTCCTATTGCGATAAGCCGTCCCGAGACATCTCGTCCGGCCAATCCCAACGCCGTCTGGCGCGACTCGGCTAGGTGGCCGGACTGGTAGTAGACCGAGGTCAGGTTTGCAAGGGCCTGGTCGAAGATCTGGCTTGGTTCGGCTGCGCCCAGGGCCGCCACGGCGGTTTCGGCCAGGCGGATGGCATCGTCCGGTCGACCACGATGGAGTTCCATCCGGGACAGGACGATGTCGAAGATCGGCCACGTCCGGCCGTCCGGAAGGCGGTCGATGAACGACTCGGCGATCGCGAAGTCGCCGCCGGCCATGATCGACGGCACTGAGGCTTCGACCAGCCGGTGGAGATCATCGATGTCCCCGGCGGCAGCGAAATGGTGGGCCGCGAGGCGCCAGTCGGTCACCGTCGCGTGGACGGCGATCAGCCGGTGAAGTCGGGTGATCTCGTCATCGCCGACCTCACGTCGCAGCCGCGCCTCGAGGAATTCCTGGACCAGCGGGTGGTAGCGCCGCCCGCCGACATGGGTATCGCTTCGCCGACTCAACAGTCCAATCCGTTCGCTCTCGGCGACCAGCCGGCCGGCGTCGATGTCGTCGATCTCGCCGATGACCGCGGCCAGGGTGGGATAGACCGACTGGAGCAGCGAAGCTCGCATCAGGAATTGCTGGGTGGCCGGCAGGAGATCGCCCACGACCTCCTCCGCCAGGTAGTCGTGGAGATCCCCCGTTGCGCCGCTGAGGCCGCTCACGAATGCCCGGATCTCAAGCGCCGTGCGATCTCGGAGAGCAGCCTGGACGAGCTGCAGGCAGGCGGCCCAGCCGTCCGTTCGGCGGGTCAGGTCGGCCAGGACATCCTCGTCCAGCTGGCGCCGGTACATGTCCCGGAACAGGCGCTCTGACTCGTTCAGGTCAAAACGCAGATCGTCGGTACGAAGCTCCGCCACCGCCCCAAGCGAGCGAAGACGGGCGAATGCGAGACTCGGTGGACGGCGTCCTGCAAAGACGATCGTCAATCCCTCCGGCGCCCCAGCGACGAGCTCATTGAGGATGGTCCGGATCTCGGGGACGTCATCAATCTCGTGATAGTCATCGAGGATCAGGAGGGTTCCGCCGTCGGCACCGAGGCCGCTGAAGTCGCGCAGCAGCGAAGTGACGATCTCGTCCCTGGACGGTCCGGTGGGAGCGCCCAGCCGGTCGAGGTGTGCGCGCGTGGTTGCCCCGAACGCTGGATCCAGGGCCTCACCGGCAGCCACGAGGTAGCGGACCAGGCTGACCCAGCTTCGGTCCCCTTCATCGATCCGAAACCAGAGGACCCGTCGACGCGTTCGACGCGAAAAGTCGGCCAGGAGGGTGGTCTTGCCGTAGCCGGCCTCGGCCGTCACCAGGATCACCCTGCATTCCGCCTGCGTGTTCAGCCAGTCAAGCAACCGGTCGCGCTGGAGTGTCTCGCTGCGCAGCGCCGGACGCTGGACTTTCGCCGCCTGGAGCGGGAACTCGGACACGCGCTCCCCCGACTCGCGATCTGGGGAAGAACCGGGTTGGGCCCGCCCCGGACCGACTGGCACCGGGGATTGACCGTAGAGCGGTGGTTGGGCTGCCCGATGAGTGCCGAACGATAGGGACGCAGCTGGGTGCCTGTCAACGGATGGCCGAGCCGGTTCCAGCGCGTCCGATTGGGGTTCGGTTGCGGATCTTGGGAGGGCCATATGGGGCATGTTGCCCCGCGGCCCTCACCGCCCGATTAGCTGCGCGCAGGACGGTCCAGGCGCCCCTGCTCAGCCTTCGTATTCGAAGCCGATCTTGACCTCGACCCGGTATTCCACGATCTCGCCGTTCTCGACGACCGCGGTCGACTTTACGACGTCCACTGTCTGGATGTTGCGGACCGTCTTCGACGCGGTTGCGACCGCCTGGCGGGCCGCATCGCTCCACGAGCGGGGACTGGTTCCGACCATCTCGCGAATGATGATGACGCCCATCGGTGCTTCTCCTCCGGCCATGCCAACTCCTCCAGTCTAGTCGCGGGCAATCGGAAAGCCGGCCCGTCAACCGGTTTCCGTGGGGCTGGGCGGCTTCGTTTGCGTCAGGCTGGTGCGGCGCTGGCCACGTCGCGAGCTGCCTGGACCTTGTCAAAGCACGAGCTGCAGTAGATCGGCCGGTCGTTGCGCGGGGCGAATGGCACGATCGCCTGGCCGCCGCAGGTACCGCAGATCGCAGCGTGGAACTCACGGGGTCCACCGATCACGCGAGCGCGTTTGGCCGCAGCCCGACAGGACAGGCAGCGCTGCGGGTCGTTCTGGAGACCCTTGCTAAGGAAGAACGCCTGCTCGCCGGCCGAGAAGATGAACTCCTCAGCACAGTCGCGGCAGACGAGTGTTCGGTCTTGCTGCACCCTGATCCTGGCCCTCCTGCGCCATGAGCGAGGATGAATCAGAGGCCGCCACGGTTGGTCGGACTCTTAGAGCGGGACGATACGCGGCCCGTCAAGTAGGACACAGCCGACGCGGATCCCCCCGATCGGCCATTCGCAGCACGAATCGCCCAGAATCAGGCCTGCTCGACCGAATACCTTCGGCGGCCAAATCTGGTGACAGCGCGCACCGATTCGTTGGCCCGAGGGACCTACCCTGCGACCTCCGCGTAGCGCTCGCCGGCGTAGCTGACGAAACGGGTCTGGCTCTTCTTGAACCACAGCTTGATCTCGCCGGTCGGGCCGTTGCGGTGCTTGGCGAGCTTGAGGTTGATCACCTCCCCGTCCTGCTCCTGGTCGTCGGCCCCTCGTTCCTTGTCGCGCCACAGGAACATGACGAGGTCGGCGTCCTGCTCGATCGCGCCGGACTCGCGCAGGTCCGACAGCCGGGGCTCGCGCGACTCGCGCATCTCGGGCTGGCGCGATAGCTGCGACAGGGCAATGACCGGGACCGAAAGTTCACGGGCGAGGGCCTTCAGGCCGCGCGAGATCTCGGACACTTCCTGGACCCGGTTGGCATCGCGGTTGTGGGTGGTGGCCTGCATCAACTGGAGATAGTCGACCACGATCAGGTCGAGGCCGGCCTCGGCCTGCAACCGGCGGGCCTTGGTCCGCAGCTCCATCGCACTGATGTTGGGCGTGTCGTCGATGTAGATCGGGGCGGCCGACAGGGCGTTCATGGCGGGCGCGATCCGGGCGAAGTCCATCTCCTCGAGGAAGCCGCTGCGGAGCCGCTGGGAATCGATGTTGGCGACACTCGAGAGGAGGCGCAGGACGAGCTGCTCCTTGCTCATTTCCAGGCTGAACACGCCCACACTCCGGCCATCCTTGACCGCGGCATGCTCCGCAATATTCAGGGCGAAGCTCGTCTTGCCAACGCTGGGCCGGGCGGCCAGGACGACGAGATCGCTCTTCTGAAGACCGGTGGTGAGGGCATCGAGGTCCGCAAATCCCGACCGGACGCCGCTGATCTCGCCTCGATGAGCATGCAGGTAATCGAGCCGGTCGTAGGCGTCATGGAGGAGCGAATTCAGCTTGCTGAAGCCGGTCTCGATCCGACGCTGGCTGACACTGAACAGCTCGCTCTCGGCCCGGTCGATTGCCTCCTGGATCTCGGCCGGGTCCTCGTAGCCGATCCCGGCGATCTTGCCGGCCGCCGCGATCAGGTTGCGCAGGACCGCCTTGCGCTCCACGATCCGGGCGTACTGGACGGCGTGGACCGCGGTTGGCGTCTGGTTCGACAGGCTGGCCAGGTACGACCGGCCGCCGATCGCGTCCAGCTGCTCCCGGCGCTCGAGCGACTCGGCCACGGTGACGATGTCGACCGGCTCGCGGCGCTCGAACAGGTCCAACATGGCCGTGTAGATCGAGCCGTTCGCCTGCCGGTAGAAGTCGTCGGCGCGCAGGAATTCGGCGATCTCGACGATCGCGTCACGGTCGATCAGAATCGAGCCAAGGACGGATTGCTCCGCCTCGAGGCTTTGCGGGGGAAGTCGATCAATCAAGGCACACCAAGACTGCGGGATCGTCGTGACAGCTTGCTGTCACAGGCGGGCTGGAACGGCAAGACTCAATGGTCGAGGGCGGGAGAGCTGAGCGCTCAACCAAACCAGCGAGTTGGCCGGGGGCTCGTCCACGATTCGCGCGGGATGGTTGACAGGATGTGGACGGTCCTGTGGACGGACCCTTGCGTCCTGATCCCGGCCGAGCCTCAGTCGAGCCGGCGAATGACCCCGATCAACTTGCCCTGGATCAGCACGTCGTCGTAGAACATCGGGGCATATTCGCGGTTGGCCGGCTGGAGGCGGACTCGTCCGGCTTCCTTGAAGAATCGCTTCAGGGTGACTGCGTTCTCCTCGACCTGGGCTACCACGATGTCGCCGTTGCGGGCGGTTGACTGCGGCCGGATCACTACGAAGTCGCCGTCGGCGATGTGCGCATCGATCATCGAGTCGCCCCGGACCCGGAGAACATACGCGTCGCCCCCGGGCGCCAGCATCTCGGGCACCGCCATCGACTCGTCGGCCCGCTGGTAGGCCTCGATCGGGCCACCCGCGGCGATCTCGCCGATGATCGGCAGCAGGTGCGATTCGGTCGCCGCCGACTGCGGAGTGAGCTCGCTGGACAGGCCGAGCTGGAGGGCCGCCGTGGGCGTCAGCCGAATCGAGCGCGCCTGCCCCGCCCCGCGCTCGAGGTAGCCGTCCCGTTCGAGGATCTGGAGGTGGTGATGGACCGCCGAGGTGGACGCCAGGTTGACGGCGAGGGCGATCTCCCGAACCGACGGCGGCACCCCGCGTGCGCGCAGCGTTGCCGCGATGTAATCGACGATCTTGAGTTTGCGATCCGCGTCGTGCTTGGTCATCCGGCCTCCGTTCACCCAAACGGTACAGAACGGACGTTCGATTGTCAACTCCGCCGGCCATCTTCCGGCCACCCACCGGGTTGCCTCATCGGGCGCCACTGGTAGACTGCGCTGTCCCGGACCGAGGGCCTGACGGCCTCCGTCCGCGTCAATTCGGAATCGGACGGCGAGGGCAGGTCATGGCCAAGGCGCGCAGCAAGGGACGCGGAGGCGGTTCGGGCCGGGCATTCGGCCGGGTCATGAGCATGACCGCGTTTCTGCCGGTGGCCAGTCGAGCGCCGATCTACGCCAGGTTGATCTGGTCGCTCATCCTCGACGAGCGCACGCCGATCGGCCGCAAGGCCCTGCTCGCTGGGGCATTCGGCTACCTGGTCCTGCCGGGCGACTTCATTCCCGATCGGATTCCGCTCATCGGCGGCCTGGACGACCTCGTCGTTGTCGTCCTCGCGGTGGATCTCTTCCTCGACGGGATCCCCGGGGACCTCCTCGGTGAGAAGCTCGACGAACTCGGCATCGAGCGCGGGGCGTTCGATCGCGATGTAGCTCAAGTTCGACGGATCATGCCGGCCCCCGTCCGGCGCGCCATCCGCCGGCTCCCCCAGGCCGTTGGCCTGGCTGCGGACGCCGTGCGCTCAACCAGGATCGGACCGCGCGTCCGTGACTGGATCACCAAGGAGGGTTCGCTCGCGTGAAGGTCATCCTGACGGCCGAAGTCGCCGCGCTCGGAAAGAGCGGCGAGATGAAAACCGTGGCCGACGGCTACGCGCTCAATTTCCTGATCCCGCAGAAGCTCGCGGTGCCGGCCGCCGGTGGCGCCTTTCGGGCCTGGCAGCACGACATCGCCAGTCGCGAGGATAAGCGCAAGCGCGAGCGTGAGGAAGCCGAGATCAGCGCTAACCGGATCGGCGGGACCACCCTGACGATGGGCGTCAAGGTCGGCGACGGCGGCAAGCTCTACGGCTCGATCACGGCCAAAGACATCGCCGATGCGCTTGCCCGGCGCGGGATCACGGTTGATCGCCACAAGATCGACCTGGACGAGCCGCTCAAGTCCCTCGGCACCTACAAGGTCGCGATCCGGGTTCTGGCCGGGATGACCCCCGAGGTCACGATCGTGGTCGAGCCCAAGGGCTGAGCCTGGAGTAACGCGGCGCCGGGGCGGCGCGGCCCGCGGCAGGGGCGGCGCTCATCGGGCGCGGCTCGGCGGCGGGCTCTTCGGTGGATCGTCGCTATGCCTCTTGGTACTCGCTCCATGAGCATTCCGAGGGGAACTTGGCGCCTAACAGGTTGACCCGACGGCGGTGTCGCGGTTTCCGCGGATAGTGGGCAACGATCGGTGCACGATCAGCCGCTCGGCTGCGTTCGCCGCACGCTGGATCGCCGCTCAGTTGACCCTTGGCGCCTCGCTTGGCCTAGGAATGCTCATGTACCGAGCGCGGCCTGGGCTTAGGCCGCTGAGGCGAAGGCTTGAGCCAATCGGTTCCGCCTGCATGGCCGCTGTGAGCGTAACGCTCGCGCTTAGCGAGACCTGGGTCGGGCGCCGCGCTCGGCGAGCGCCTCGACAGGGCGGAATTCACGCTCGAGGCGACCGGAGCAAGCACCCGGCAGACAGCTGGGCGTCCGTCGGAGGCGCCTTGTGGCTCAGCCCTGTGCTCGCAGCGACCATGGAGTCGGAATGCCTGGGCCCAACCGCCTTCGGCCGGGTCCAAAACCGGGCCCAACCGCCTTCGGCCGGGTCCAAACCGGGTCTAACCCGGGCCCAACCCGGGCCCGGGCACCCAGCCAGCCCGCCGCCGGGCACCGCCGCCAGCCAGCCCGCGACCACGACCAGAACCTGGGGGCTGACATCCGGGCGCATCATGACCCGGTGACCGAACGGACGATTCTGCACGTCGACCTGGACGCGTTCTTTGCTGCGGTCGAACAACGCGACCGACCGGAGCTCCGTGGCCGGCCGGTGGTCGTCGGCGGCGGGACACCCGACCAGCGCGGCGTTGTGTCGGCGGCAAGCTACGAGGCGCGTCGGTTCGGGATCCATTCGGCCATGCCCCTCCGAACGGCCGGCGCCCTGTGTCCGGAGGCGGTCTTCCTGCCGGTCGACGGGCGCAAGTACCAGGCCGTCAGCCGCGAGGTCATGACGATCCTGCGCCGGTTCACGCCACTGGTGGAGCCGATCTCGATCGACGAGGCATTCCTCGACGTCACCGCCTCGCTCGCCCTCTTCGGCGACGGCCCCACGATCGGGCGGACGATCCGAGCTGCAATCCGGGCCGAGGTTGGGCTGACTGCCTCGGTCGGCGTCGCCAGCACGAAGCTCGTGGCCAAGATTGCGTCCGACTTACGCAAACCGGATGCCCTTGTCGTGGTCGAACCGGGCGGTGAGGCAGTCTTTCTTGCGCCGCTCGCGATCGGCCGGTTGTGGGGAGTCGGGGAACGGACCGCGGCCGCCCTGGCCGAACAGGGCGTGACCACGATGGGCGAGCTGGCGGCCCTACCAGACGACCTGCTCATCCGTCGCTTCGGGCGGCATGGCGCAACGCTGGCCCAGCGGGCCCGCGGGATCGACGACGATCCGGTTGGTGAGGGCGGGCCGGCCAAGTCGATCTCCCACGAGCACACCTTCGACGTCGATACGAACGACCCTGTCCTGATCAATAAGACCCTCCTGGCGATGGCCGACGGCGTCGCGAGCCGGCTCCGCTCGGCCGGCTTGCGGGCGGCCACGGTCCATGTGAAGGTCCGCGACACCTCATTTCGGACAGTCACTCGCCAGCGGACCCTGGCCGAGCCGACCGACCTGGCCGAACCGATCTGGCGAACGGCCCTCGAATTGGCCCGCCCGGAGATCCGCGGGGTCCATATCCGGCTCCTCGGCGTCGGCACCTCCGGCTTCGCCGAGCGCGAGCAGCTGACCCTGTTTACCGAGGAAGCCGCCGGCCCGGACGGCCGCCGGCGCCGGGCGACCGAGGCGGCCGACGCGGTCCGCCGGCGATTCGGGGACCGCATGGTCACCCGTGCCCGCCTGCTCGGCTCGGGCCTGCCCGCGCCATTCGAGCGCGACCCGATGAAGCCGCTCGAACGTCGGACCGGCATGCGCGAGCCGACAACCGAGCCGAAACAAGATTCGTAATCCCGTCCTGACAGCTGTGACAGGCAAGCTGTCGCAGTCCCCGGCAATCCTGCGTTTGAGCTCTTGACACCGAACTGATGTTCGATCTACTGTCAGGACATACCGAACACCCGTTCTGTCGCTCAAGTGCATGGTTGGACCCACCACGAGGGTCCGGGAAGGAGTGGACCAATGGCAATGCTTCGAGTGGAGCCCACGCCCGTCCACGTCAAGACGGATTGGTTCGACGGCCACCCGCGTGAGATCACCTGGGCCGACGAGCGTCTGCTCATCACCTCGCACAACCTCGTCCGCGAGGAGCGCTCCGCCTACCCGGCCGAGACTGGCCCGCGCTCGTTCTTCGAGGTCCAGACGCCTCGTGCCCGGTTCCAGCTCACGTACCAGCACCGACCGCGGCGCTGGGTGGTCGAGGCCGCTGACCAGGTCGAATCGCGCGGACTCGCGGAGTCGCTCCGGGCCGCCTGACCGATCACATAAGCCCGTTAGCCGAGCCCTCCCTCGGCCTTGGCGGGCGTCTCTTCTCGCAGGGCCGGCGCGCCGGTACCGTGCCTGCCCTGCGAGCATCCCCCGCGTCCTACAATTCGGGCATGCCCAGCGCATCCGAGCCAACTGAACCCGGGCGTTTCCGCGACCTGACCCTCGCCCAATTCGTCGGACAACTCGCGTCGGCCGAGCCAGTCCCCGGGGGCGGCAGCGCCTCGGCCGTGGCGGCCTCGCTCGGGGCGGGACTGGTTGCGATGGTCGCCGCTCTGTCGGAGGGCCGGTCGAAGTACGCCGCACACGCGGCAACCCACGCCTCCGCCGGAGCCGCGGGACGGGCGCTGACCGAGCGGCTCCTGCAACTCGCCGACGACGATGCCGCCGCGTACGCTTCCTTCAGTGCCGCCCTTCGGATGGCCAAGACGACCGACGCCGAAGTGGCGGCCCGTTCGGTTGCCCTTCGAGCGGCGGCACGGACCGCTTCGAACGTGCCGATGGCCTGCGTCGAGGCCTGCCGCGAGGTCGTCGAGGCGGCCCAGTCACTGGCCGGGCGGAGCAATCTGAATGCGTCGAGTGACCTGGCCGTTGCCTGCCTCCTGGCCTCGGCCGCTGCCCACGGGGCTGCCGCCAATGTCCTGGTGAACCTGCCGTCCGTCGCGGACGAGGGATTCGCGGATGCGATGTCGGCCCGGGTTGGCGATCTGCTTGGCCAGATCGACGAGCTTTCGCGAGCCACCCGCGAGGTCGTCGCGTCGGGCGAGCTCCGGGCCCCGCTCGCTGGGGACGCCTGACCCGAGTGACCGAACCGGGTGACGCGCGACTTCTCATGGGCAGCCCGATCGCGGCGGAGATCCGCGCGACGGTCAAAGTCGATGTCGCGGCATTCCAGCACGAGAATGGCTACGCACCGGGCCTCGCAGTTGTGATCGTCGGAGCCGACGCCCCGTCGGCCGTCTACCTCCAGCAGATCCTGCGTTCGTGCCGGACGGTGGGCATCGATGGGCTGATGGTCGAGGTCGCCGGCGATGTCTCGGGCCACCGGCTGCGCCGGCGGATCCTCGAGCTGAACGAGGATCCGCTCGTCAGCGGGATCATCGTCCAGATGCCCCTGCCGAGGGAGATCCCCCTGTCGTTCGTCACCGACGCCATCCATCCGGAGAAGGACGTCGATGGGATCCACCCGCTCAACGCCGGTCGCCTCCTGCTGGGTCACCCGGGTTTCGTGCCCACGACTGCGCAGGCAGCGGTGGAGCTGCTGAAACGATCCGGGATCGAGCTCCGGGGGCGAGAGGTGGTGGTCGTTGGCCGATCGAACGTGGTCGGCAGGCCGGCCGCGATCCTGCTGACCCGCGAGGATGCGACGGTCACCGTCTGCCACTCAAAGACGGTCGACCTGGCGGGCCATCTCCGGAGGGCCGACGTTGTCGTGGTCGCTGCCGGCCGGCCCGGCCTGGTCGACGGTTCGATGCTCAAACCGGGTGCCACCGTCGTTGACGTCGGGATCAACGTGGTCAGTCGTGGTCTCGCCGGCGAGACCATTGTCGGAGACGTCGACTTCGAATCGGCCCGACGTGTCGCCGGTGCAATCACACCGGTGCCGGGCGGCGTCGGACCCGTCACGAACGCCCTGCTCATGACCCATGTCCTGCAAGCCGCCCGGGCACAAGTGGAAGCGGCTCGTACCATCTCGGTGACTGCAGCTGGAGCCGTCCTTTCATGAGTTTCCCGTCCGATCTCGAGATCGCTCGATCTGTCACGCCTCGCCCGATCGTCGATGTTGCCCACGATCTGGGCCTTCACGACGACGAGATCGAGCAGTACGGACCGCGCAAGGCGAAGATCCCGCTGAGTGCGATCGCGCGGCTCGAAGCGGCCAATCCACGGGGCAAGTACGTCCTGGTGACGGGGATCTCGCCGACGCCCCTGGGTGAAGGCAAATCGACCACCACGGTCGGCCTCGTCCAAGGCCTGAACCGGATCGGCAAGCGCGCGGCCGTGGCCATTCGCCAGCCTTCCCTCGGCCCGGTCTTCGGGATCAAGGGCGGCGCCGCCGGTGGTGGCTATAGCCAGGTCATCCCGATGGAGGACTTCAACCTCCACCTCACCGGTGATGTGCACGCGATCGGGGCGGCCCACAACCTGGCCGCGGCGTTCATCGACAACCACCTGCACCACGGCAACAAGCTGGGGATCGATCCACTCACGATCATCTGGCCGCGGGTGGTCGACATCAGCGATCGGGCGTTGCGCCGGACCGTGATCGGTCTGGGCGGCCGCGAGAACGGGGTGCCCCGCGAGAACGAGACGATGATCACGGTCGCCTCGGAGGTGATGGCGATCCTCGCCCTTGCCTCAGACCTCCAGGACCTCCGCCGGCGGCTCGGCCGAGTGGTCGTGGCCTTCACCGTCGACGGCCGGCCGGTCACCCTCGAGGACCTCAAGGTCGCCGGCGCGATGACCGTCCTCCTCGTCGACGCGATCAAGCCCAACCTGCTCCAGACGCTCGAAGGCGGGCCCGCCTTCGTCCACTGCGGTCCCTTTGCCAACATCGCCCACGGCAATAACTCGGTCCTGGCCGACCGGCTGGCGCTGGCCACGAACGAGATCGTGTGTACTGAAGCCGGCTTCGGGGCGGACATGGGCGCCGAGAAGTTCTTCGACATCAAGTGCCGGGCCTCCGGCCTCCGGCCCGACGTGGCCGTGATGGTGGCCACGATCCGAGCCCTCAAGATGCACGGTGGGGTTGGCCGGATCGTGGCCGGCAAGCCGCTCGATCCGGCCCTCCTGGCCGAGAACGTCGAGGCCGTCCGCTCGGGTGCCCAGAACCTGGCCAAGCACGTCGAGATCGTGCGCAGGTTCGGCGTCCCGGTGGTCGTGGCGATCAACGCCTTCCCCACGGACACGCCCGCCGAAGTGGTCGCGATCGAGGAGGTCGCCCTTGCCGCCGGCGCCCGGGCAGCCGTGGTCACCACCAATTTCACCGACGGTGGGGCAGGCGCCGAGGCCCTCGCCCACGCCGTCTGGGACGCCGCCCAGGAGGGCGCGCCCGACTTCCACTTCCTGTACCCGGATGACGCCTCGCTGCGGACCAAGATCGAGGCGATCGCGACCCAGATCTACGGGGCGGCCGGGGTCGAGTACCAGCCGGCCGCGGCCAAGGCGCTCAAGCGCTACGAGGAACTCGGCTATGGGCACCTGCCCGTGTGCATGGCCAAGACCCAGTATTCGCTCAGCCATGACCCGAACCTGAAAGGCCGGCCCAGCGGCTTCACCTTGCCCATCCGCGACGTCCGCCTGTCGGCCGGGGCCGGTTTCATCACCCCGCTGATCGGGGAGATGCGGACGATGCCCGGCCTGCCGTCGACCCCGGGTGGTGAGAGGATCGACATCGACGCCGAGGGCAATATCGTGGGTCTGTTCTAGCTAGAGCATCCCAACCGCGAACGCACAACACAGAACAACGAGCAGTCCGAGGGCCGCCCCGAGGATGCCCAGGCCCCACATCGCGAGATCGATCGGACCGAGTGCCTCTGCGGCGTGGCCGTGGCTGTCGGCGCTCGACGGGTGATGGTTCGCGTGCGGGTCGCTCATCGGCTGTCCTACCTCCGGGTGCATTCTCGCATCAGCCACGGACGGGCGCGCCGTAGACTCCGGGAATGCTCACCCTGGTCCTGACCCGCCACGGCCTGACTCCCAGGTCCGACCCGGAGCAGCACCTCGGGCAGCGGATCGACATCGAGCTTTCGCCGGCCGGCCAGGCCCAGGCCGTGGCCCTGGCGGTCCGGCTCCAGCACATCCACTTCGAGCGGATCCTCAGCAGCCCTCTCGTGCGGGCCCGCGAGACGGCCGCGATCATCGCCAAACGTGGGCCGGCGGGCACGCGGGTCGAAGCCGATCCTCGCCTGCGCGAGATGGATTACGGCCACTGGGAAGGCCTGACCTACCCCCAGATCGACGAGCGATACGCGGCCGAGCGGCAGGCCTGGGAAGTGGATCCGGCGGTCAACCCGTGTCCAGGTGGCGAGTCGGGCAACGATGTCGCTGTT
>JBBRIM010000017.1:0-21821 GCA_038221095.1 Candidatus Limnocylindrales bacterium | reverse complement strand
CCGGCTCGTCGACTCGGGCAAGTCGGTCATCGTCATCTCGCACCACCAGGCCGTCATGGCCCATGCCGACTGGATCATCGACCTGGGCCCCGGCGCCGGCCACGACGGCGGCCGGATCGTCTTCGAGGGCACGCCGGCCAGCCTCGTGGCCGCCCGCTCGACCCTGACCGGCGAGCATCTCGCCGCCTACGTCGGCGCCTGACCCACGCTCAGATCGCCCAGTCGGCGCCCGACTGCCGCCGCCCGATGAACACCTGATCGATCGGCATCCGGCGACCGATCAGGACTCGAACAAGTGAGGCCCCGCTCGGACGAGCGGGGCCTCAGGCTGCGGGACGGGGAGACATCTCTCCCGATCGGCTACCAGAGCCGGTACGGGATGAGGACCGAGTCGATGACGTGGATGACGCCGTTCGACGCCTGGATGTCAGTCGCGACGATCTTCGCGTACCAGTTGATGTAGGCGGTGCCATGGCGGACCGACGGGAACGTGTACAGGCCGTTGAGCATCTTGATCCGCTTCGCAGCGAGGACGTCAGAGGCCTTGAGCTCGCCCGGCGCGACGTGGTACAGGAGGATGTTCTTGAGCAGCGCCTTGGGCAGGCGGCAGATGTTATTGGAGGTCAGCCCGAACTTGCGGAACGCCGAGTCGGTCGGGGCGAAGACCGTAAGCTTGGCAGCCGGGTCGGCGACGGCGCCGACGAGGTTCGTGCAGCTAAGTGCCGTCACGAGGGTCGTGAAGTTGCCGTTGGCGACGGCGATTTCTGCGATCGTGCCCGGGCTGGCGGCGGACGCCGGCGTAGCGACGAGGCCGACGAAGATCAGGCCGGCCAGCATGGCGGAGTACAGACGACGCATGGGACATTCCTCCTTCAATGAGCGTGAGATCGGTAGGTCCGATCTGGTGGCGCTCCCGGTGTACCGGAAGGCCTCAACGAACGACCTTTCGGAAGAGCTCGATCGCCGGATTGGTCCGACGGATTGCAGCCTCAGCCGGGCGGCCGGAGGGTCCCCGACCAGACCTGCCAGGCGAGGAGCGTCTTGGCGACCAGGCTCAGGACCATGTAGGTCTTCTCGCCGGCGAGGTAGTCACTCCAGCGTCCGATCTTCCGGTACTGGAGGACCATCGTGATCGCAAAGATGTTGAAGGCCACGAACAGCGAGCCGATGATCACGTACACGAAGGCCGGGATCTTGAGGTCCGCGGGCAGATCCGGCTGGGCGCCGTAGGCCCACAGGAGCGAGAAGATCGCGATCCACGGAATGATCCCGGCGATGCAGCCGAAGATGAAGTGCTTCCAGTCGGGCGTTGCCTTGCCCTCGTTCGCGGCCTCCATCGACCAGCCGAACAGGATCATCGCGACGTTGCAGCCGGCGATCCCGATCAGGGCCGGGAAGCTCGTGATGTAGGACAGGTACGCGATCGCGACGATCATCACCGTCGAGCTGAACGCGTACTCCACCCAGCGCAGCGGGTTCATGCCGCGGGCCAGGAAGCCTTCGTAGCGGTCGCGCAAAGGCCAGCCGGCAGCCGCATGGGCGATCGCGCTCATCAGGAAGAAGCTCGCGATCAACCAGGCGAGCGGGATCTGGAACAGGACAACCTGGGTCTGATCGACCCCCTTGAATGTGCCGTTCTCAAGGATCGGGCGGATCGTCGGGACGATCGGCTTGAACACGGCGGTGGTCGAGCTCACGGCGATCATCAGCACGAACTGCAGGAAGTGGGCGCCCGCGAGGAAGCGGTTCCAGCGGCGCAGCGAGCGCGCTCGGTCGACCGGGATGGGCGTGGCGGTTGTGGCGATCATCGGTTGGTGACCTCGTCAGAAGGAGCCAAACGTCGGCATCAGTGTCGTGCGCTCCAACCTCTTTCGCATCGTCCGAGCTTGCGGATGGGTCTCAGGTGCGAATTCCTGCGGGTCCGGGCTGGATCGAGCGGCCCCTAGTCGCTCGGCCTGGACACCCGCCGGGCGACCTCGCGCGCGAACCGCTGGGCCTCGACCGCCGACGGGCCAATGACGTGGGCCCCATCGACCCGGAGCTCGAGGTCCGTTGTCCCACGCCCGCCCACCAGGATCGGCAGGACAAGCTCCGATGATCCGGCGGCACGGATTGCCTTGACCGTTCTGCGCAGGGAAGGCAAGGCAGCGGCCCTCGAGATCGACAACGCGACGAGGTCCACCGTCCGACTCGAAACGAAGCGGACAAGGTCCGGGTGGGGGACGTTGGGGCCCAGGTTCTCGACCTTCCAGCCATCTGCTTCGAGCACCTGGGCGAGGCACACGAGACCTGCCGCGTGCTGCTCGCCCTTCGGTGCCGCGAGGACGGCGACGGGCCCGGTCCGAGCCTCAAGTTGCGTTGGCGGCCGGATGCGCGCCAGCGCGTCATCGAGGGCGCGGCTGGCCAGGTGCTCCTCGGCAATGGTCCACCGGCCGCTCTCCCAGTTCGCGCCAACCAGGCTAAGGGCAGGCCGAACCAGTTCGTCAAAGACCACTGCCCGGGGCCGCTCCGCGAGCGCCTCTCCGAGCGCCCAGGCGGCCAGGTCATCGTCGCCGTCCGCGAGGAGGGAGGCGATGAGTTCGGGCGTAATGATCTCGGCGGGCAATCGCCGTTTGTCGATTGGCATGAGGGGGACGCGCTCCGTTCTGATCTCGTCCGCTCCGGCAACCTGCGGATCCGTTCAGTCTGCCACGTCAGATCCTGGAACCGGACGACGAATCGACGAGCCGGCCTGGAGGACCCAGGACCGGCTCGTTGAACGAGGGAGGAAGGCCGCGTCAGCGGCGGTTGCGGACGG
This sequence comes from Candidatus Limnocylindrales bacterium, assembly GCA_038221095.1. Classification (GTDB taxonomy): domain Bacteria; phylum Chloroflexota; class Limnocylindria; order Limnocylindrales; family CSP1-4; genus Palsa-1033. The sequence continues at coordinate 19,024 of JBBRIM010000017.1, read as the reverse complement.
TTGCGAGGCGGAGGCTGCCGGCGAAGCCGATCGCGAGCGCTGCAACGATCACGAGGACGACGAGGTTGCCATCGGACGAGCCGCTGGTGGAGCCCGTCTCGGTGATCGTCGAGGTGGCCGGGACGGTCGGGGTCGGTCCGGCGAGCGAACCGATCGCGAAGATGCTGTACGTGTGGTTGGCCGAAACGTTCAGGGTGGCCGGACCGATCGGGCAGATCGCATGGTTGGCGTGAGCGCAGACCTTGACGTCGTACGCGGCGGCCGGCAGGGTGAGGTAGCCCGTTGCATTCGGGTAAGCGAGGTTGTCGAGCGCCGGGCTGATGTCGCCACCGGCGGCGGTGAGCACGTCCACGGCGGGCGTGTTGGCCGACAGGTGGTAGACCCGGAGCTGGGCACCGCCGGCCGACGGGGCCGGGGTGTCAGTGAAGACCGTCGCCTTGATCTGGGCGAGCAGGTCCGAAGCGGCGATCGTGTAGTAGGACTCGGCGGTCAGGGCGAGCGCGGGGACCTGGATCGGGCAGACCGCGGGAGCAGCCGTCGCGCAGACCTTGATCCCGTAGTTGCCGGCCGGGACATCGGCGTAGGCCGAGACATCGCCGAACGAGAGGCCCGACAGGGGGGCAACCTTGGCGGCCGTGGCGAGGGTGGCCCCGGCGTAGACATCGACCGTGGGGGCATCGGGCGAACCGTGCACGACCCGAACGTGGGCGTTGCCGGTGGCCGTGGTTGGGCCGACGGTCGTATCGCCGATGGCGAGCGTCAGGGCGGCCGGGGTGGCCGCGAGGGCGCTGCCCGCGACGGTGAGCAGGAGCGTGCCGGCGGCGGCGAGTGCGGCGACACGGCGAAGACGGTGATTCATGCGCGTGATCTCCCTGGTAGGTGGCGCCCGGGGTTGGGCGGGCTGGCGACCTTGACGCCCACCTTTCGGGCCGAGCGGCGGAGCGGATTGGTCCGCCCCTGACCCGCTTCCCAAAAGACGCTCAGGACCTCGGCAGGTCCCCGAAGACCACCTGGGGACCCGGCGTGCCCTGGGCGCCGCCGGCCGACTCCAGGGTGACCATCGCAGCGGCCTTGCCGGCGAGGTCCACACCGAACGGGACGATGAGGGCGCCAGTACCGTCGAAGGCGACCATGGCGAGCCCGTGGACGCCCGAGACGTCGGCGTACCAGAGCTCGTAGACCTTGCCCGGCGGCGTGGCCGGCAAGCGGTCGGCGATGAGGTACGCCTGGTCGGTTCCCGGGCGATACACGACTTGGGCAATGGCCGTCGGTGCGATCGCCTCGGGTGCCAGCGCGGCCGTGACATGTTTCGGGTCAAGCGCGACGGCCATTGCCGCGCCCTGGGTTGCGAGCCGGCCCTGGGCTGCCGCGACCGAACCGCGCTGTTGATCCAGCTCCGTTTCGAGGCCGACGACGCCCCGCCAGGTTCCGAGCGAGACGATCACGAGGGCCGCGGCAAGACCTGCGGTCAGGGGCCGCGGCCAGGACCGCAGGAGCCAACGGCGCCACAGGGGTCCCCCGTCGTCGACAACGGCCCTTGGCCGCGCTGGCAGCGGATCGGTGGCCGGGGCCACGGCTTGGATGGCGGTCATGATCGACCCCTGAAGCGATTCGGGCGGACGACGCGACGGGACTAGGAGCGCCAGGGCTGCCATCGTGCCCTCGAACGCGCGCGCCTCGGCTGCGCAATGGGCACAGCCGACGAGGTGACGATCAAGCTCGATCGCTTCAGCGTCGTCGAGCCCGCCGAGCTCCCGCCCTGCCACGAGGTGGATGAAGGGGTCGTGCTCGATCATCGCTCAGACCCTCCCCCGTCGACCGCCGGAACGGACTCGCTGAGCGATTCACCCAGGATCATCCGCAGCCTCATCAGGCCGTCGCGGATCCGGGTCTTGGCGGTACCGAGTGGGATACCCAGTGCCCCGGCGACCTCGACATGCGTGAGGCCCTCGAGGAAGGCCAGGGTCACGGCCTGGCGCTGTGTTTGGGAGAGCTCGCGCAGGGCCAACCGGACGGTCTCACGTCGAGTCCGGAGCCAGGTCTCCTCGTGGACATCATCGTCCGCAGGCTCGAGGCTCAGGTCGACGTCCACGTGCCGGCGCTTCGCGCCGGTCTCCCGGCGGAGCATATCGATCGCCTTGAACCGGGTCATCGTCAGCAGCCAGCTCGATACAGCGCCGCGAGCCGGGTCGTACCGGTCGGCATCGCGCCACACGGTTACGAACACCTCCTGGACGACATCCGCGGCGTAGCGGTCACTGCCTGCGACACGGTAGGCCAGCGAGTAGAGCGGTCGTTCGAAGCGGCGCACGAGCTCTTCGACTGCTCGTTCATCGCGGGCCTGGATGCGGCGCATGATCGTCACGTCGTCGTCAGGCTCAGCCACGGGCAGCGGGATGGGGCGGCTCGTGGGAATCTCCGTGTCTCGGCTCATGAGGCCACTGTGCCACATCGCGGGAACGCCGAACCGCGGAATCTCGATCATCATGAAGAGCATTCGGGGCCGGCGCAGGTTCGGATTGGACGTGCGCGGGTGGCCCAATCCGAACGGTCCGACCGCCCGAACGATCAGCGCAGGTATTGCGGCCGACTGGACGCCTCAGGCGGACCTCGGATCATGAGACCACCGTGCCCGAACGGGTCGGCGACCGAGGAGAGCATGAGCACCACGATCCCAACCAATGCGAGCGGCGCCCGACCGACGACCGCCGAATCAGGCCGAGGGCGATGGTTCGGGCAGATGATGCTCAGCCTGGGCGTGGCGATGATCATCGTCGACGCGACCATCGTGAACGTGAGCGTGCCGGCGATCATCCGCGACCTGAAGCTCGACGGAACGGCTGCGGAGTGGACCAACTCGATCTATTCGCTGGTGTTCGCGGCACTCTTGATCACCCTGGGCCGGTTCGGCGATGTCCTGGGGCGTCGCGCGATGTACCTCGCCGGTCTCGGCCTGTTCATGGTCGCGTCGCTGGGGGCGGGGCTGGCCCCGAGTGGCGAAATCCTGATCCTGGCCCGCCTCGTCCAGGGCATCGGCGGGGCGATGATCCTGCCCTCGACCCAGTCGATCCTCAACTCGAACTTCCGGGGGCGCGAGCGGGCCATCGCGTTTGGCATCTGGGGCAGCGTGATCGGTGGCGTGGCTGCCTTCGGGCCGCTGCTGGGGGGCTGGTTGACCACCTACCTGTCGTGGCGCTGGGCCTTCCTGATCAACATCCCGATCGGCACGCTGGCGATCCTGGGGACCCTCCGCTTCATCCGCGAGTCACGCGACGAGACCGCCAGGCTCGGCTTCGACCTGGTCGGATTCGTGCTCGTGACTCTCGGCCTGGGTGGGGTCGTCTTTGGGTTGATCGAGGGCTACAGCTACGGCTGGTGGACGCCCGTCAAAGCATTCACGGTCTTCGGCTGGACCTGGCCACTCGAGTCGGTCTCGATCATCCCGGTCACGATCGTCATCGGGCTCGCCGCCCTCCTCGCCTTCGCCCTGGTCGAGGTCCGACGCAAACGAGCGGGCCAGTTCTTCCTGTTCGACTTCGACCTATGGCGCTATCGCGCCTTCCGCTACGGCAACCTGGCCGGGACGATCGTGTCGCTGGGCGAGTTCGGGCTGCTCTTCGTCCTGCCCCTGTTCCTCCAGGCGGTCATCGGCTACAACGCCTTCGAGACGGGACTCGTCTTCTTGTCCCTGGCACTGGGGGCGTTCTTCGCAGCGCCGTTTGCGATCAGCCTCACCCGGCGCTTCGGCGGCCGGCGCGTGGTCACCACCGGGATGGCCCTCGAGGCCACCGGCATCCTGGCCACGACCCTCCTCCTGTCGAAGGAGGTCACCGGCCTTCAACTGCTCCTTCCGCTGTTCATCTACGGCATCGGCGTCGGGTTTGCGACGGCTCAGCTCACCTCGATCGTCCTGTCCGAAGTCCCCATCCGCGAGTCCGGGCTCGCCTCCGGCACCAACTCCACCCTTCGCCAGGTCGGATCGGCGATGGGCATCGCGATTCTCGGAACGGTCCTGTTCACCAGCCTCGGCAATGGCGTCCGGGATCGCTTCAACCAGATCCCCGACATCAGCGGAGCCCCGCCGGCCGTGTCGGCGACCGTCCGCACCGGACTCGCGGCGGCCATCGACGGATCGGCCGGCCAGGTCCTGGTGACCCTCCGGACGAATCCGGCCTCGCTCGCCGCCGACGGGCGTCTGCCGGCTGCGGCGGCCGGCTTCCTGACCAGTTCCCAGGCCGGAGCAACCCTGGCCCCCTACATCAGCGCCGCGGAGGACGCCTTCGTGGGCGCAGCCCGGGCAGCCGGTTTCGTGGCCGAGGCCTTCGTCCTGCTCGGACTCCTCTTCAGCTTCCTGCTGCCGAAGGCCGCCGGCTCGCCGGCCGAGGCCGACGCCGGGGCGCGGGACGAATCGACCACGGAAGCCGTCCCGACGTCGCGGGCCACGACAACGTCGACGTTCTAGGACACGAATGCCGGCACGCACAGCCCGTGCGATACCGATCCCATCTTCCCCTCGCCCGCCTCATCCTCGGCTTCCTCTTCTCGATCGCAACCCTGCCGCTGGTCGACGACCCAGGGATCGACCGTGCGCTCCTCGCGTCCCCGATGCGCATCTTCGTCCGCGGGATCGGCCGTTGACCCCGTTCGGTCGTCCAGTCAGCTGTCGAAGCCGATCCCGAACCGGTCGAGCGAGCGCAGCAGCAGCCCCCGCCGACCGTGGTTCGCGTCGGCTCTGGCCAGCTCGCGCTGCATCACGCGCACCGCGGCGGTGCGAAGCGGCTCGGGTGGGAACGGGAAGGGCGCAGAGCGCACGAACCGCAGGCGGAGCAGGTCGGATTCAGGTCGCAGGATGAAGTCCCGGACCACGCCTGCCGCCCAGCGACTCGCGCCTACCCCGAGGCCCGTGTAGCCGATCGCGTGGACGACGCGGCCGCCCATCGACGTCCCCAGGGTCATGGTGAACCGGGACGTCACGTCGATGGCGCCGCCCCAGCGACACGGGAACCGAAGCCCGGCGAGCTGCGGGAACGTTTCCTGGAAGTGGCGCTCGAGGGTCGCGAACGTGGCCGCCCTCGTGTCGTATTGCGGGCCCACGCCATTGCCCGGGTTGTAGATCGCATCGAACCCGCCCCACAGGATCCGATTGTCCGCGGTAAGCCGGAAGTAGTGGAACCGGTTGTTCTCGTCCGACATTCCCTGGCGGCCCGCCCAGCCGATCGACTCCATCTGCGCGAGGGTCAGCGGATCGGAGACCAGTACGTAGTCGTAGACGGGAAGAAACAGCGAGCGCAACGGGCGCCGCCACATCGAATAGGCAGACGTGCCGACAACGGCATGGTCCGCGCGGACCAGTCCGTCCGCTGTCCGCGCGACGACGCCTCCCACAACCGGCTCGAGGCCCAGGACGCGCGTGCGTTCGCGGATTCGGACGCCGCGTTCGAGAGCGACTCGCTTCAGGCCCCAGCACAGCTTCGCCGGGTTGATCATCACGTTCTCGGTGGCTGGGGCGACGATCCCAGCCTTCCAGCGCGGGGAGTGGACTTCGGCCTGCACTTCCGCTTGATCCAGGAAGCGCAGCTCTTGCCCGTGCCTGCGCGCGACCTCGACCGACTCCCGGAACTCGGGGACCTGGTGCTCACAATCGGCGACGCGGAGGTAGCCGGTCTCCTCGAGGTCGCAGTCGATCCCGTTGGCCCGCGTGAAGGCGATCAATTGCTGGAGATTCGCCCGCCCCTCACGTTCCAGGACGTCGATCTCGTCCGGGAAGTGGCGCAGGCCGTTGGCGAGGCCGTGGGTCAGGCTCGCCTCGCAGAACCCCCCATTCCGGCCGCTCGCTCCGAACCCGACCACCTCCTGCTCGAGGAGCTCGATCTGGAGCGAAGGGTCCGTCTCCGTCAGCTGCAGCGCCGTCCAGAGCCCCGTGAAGCCACCACCGACGATCACGACGTCGGCCCGTGCCTCGCCGCGGAGCGGGGACGCCGGCGCCGCCAAGCCGGTCGTCATCCAGTAGGGGACGCCTGGCTCGGGGAGCTGCTCCGTTTCAGGCACAGGCATACGCTACTGCATCCGGCGAGATCGGCCGCCGTGAGCGGCGAGTTCAGGCGACTCCTGGGTTCGTCGACTTTCCGTCGAGCCAGAGGGTGTCCGATGGGTCGCGGTGCACGCCAGCGCTGCCGACATGCTTCGGATCGACCCTGGCGCCGTTCTTGATCACGTGTACGAGCGCCATCGCGTGCCCGCGGCCGAGGTCGTAGTCGGTCTTCAGCCAGTCAACGATGACACCGGCTTTGGTGGCCGGATCGTCATAGCCGCGCTCGTGGGCGAGGGCGATGAACTCGCGCGGGGTCTTGCCGGTCTTCTCCTCGATGTTGTCGAGGTAGGCCTGGAAGGACACGTCACCTCTCCTCGCGTTCGGCCGCCGGGGCGAGCCCCTCGTCAAGCGTCACGAGCTTCTAATAGCCGCCCGCGACTGACGTTGGGTGCTCAGGTTAGCCCGTTTGCGGGCTGCGAGCCCAGCCCACCGGCCGGGCCTGGGACCACGATCCGCCCATCGAACGCCAGCACGGCCGGGCCGGATCCCTGGACCAGGTACGTGGCGAGGCCCTCGTTCAGCGGGGTGAGCCGGCGCGGCATCCGCGCAACCAGAGGACCGACGTCCACCGTCGCCGGCTGGTTCACGAAGTCCACCGCGTCGGGGGTCAGCGGCGGACGCCGGAAGAGCGTCAGCGGCACCGCCATGAGCTTGATGATCGGCGTGGGGCCAGGGACGATCGGGCGCCGCATGCCGGCGGCCATGAGGGCTCGACCGATGATCTCCCGCATCGTCAGCGTTTCAGGACCGCCGATCTCGAACACCTGGGCGGCGGCAGCCGGGTCGGTGAGCGAATCGGCGGCAAGGCGCGCGACATCGTCCACGAGGACCGGTGCCAGCAGCTGCCGGCCGCGGTTTGTCATCGGGACGAGCGGCAGCCGCCGGGCGAAGCCGAGGAACCGATTGAGGGAGACGTCGCCTGGGCCGTAGATCCACGTGGGACGGATGATCGTCCAGGCGAGGCTGCTGCCCCGGACGGCCTCTTCCGCCCTCCACTTCGCCCGGAACCAGTGCCGGCGGGCGTCGGGGGCAGCTCCCGCGCCAGACAGGTAGACCAGCCGCTGGACCCCCGCAGCCTTCGCGGCGGCGACCAGGTTCGCGCTACCGGTGGCGTCGACCGCGGCGAAGGTCTGACCGCGCCGGGGAGCCTCCATCGGCGAGTTGTCGAACGCGAGCGAGATGACGAGCGCGTCGACGCCGGACAGGACAGTTGAAAGGTCCTCGGCTCGCGTGACGTCGGCGACGCGGATCTCCACGCTGTCAGGCAGATCGCCGCGCGTCGCTTCTCCGCCGCGTCCGATCACGATGACCCGGTGGCCCCTCTCGTACAGCTCGTGGGCGATGGCGCGACCCACGAAGCCGGTGCCACCCGCCACCGCCACCGTCGTCCGATCGGGATTCGGCTGCGGCGAGGCGAAGATGGCTTCGATCGTCCGGGCGCGATGCCGGAAGATGCGCTCGAGCTCGGGTCGAACGAGGAGGCGGTGCGCGATCGCGCCCAGCGGGCCGAGCGGCAGCTCGTACGTCACCTCGTCGTCGACCTGCGTGCCGCCGTCGAGCGGCGTGAACGTGTGCCGATGCTCCCAGCGGCGATAGGGCCCGCGAAGCTGGACGTCGGAGAAGCCGTGCGGCCGGTCGTAGCTGTCGATGCGCGTTCGCCAGCCCGTCGCGATCCCGAGGAGCGGCCGAAGGCGGTAGTCGATCACGAGGCCCTCGCGCATCGCGAAGTCGTCGGAGCGGAACTCGAAGCCCATCCCGCCCGGCGTGATCCGGCCGAGGTTGTGGGGATCGGCGAAGAACCCGAAGACTTCGTCGATCGGACGTGCCACGAACTGGCTGGCGCGGAGGCGGTGAGCAGTCACAGGTGAGGCTCCTTGGGTGGCCGGCGATTCAGGAGGCGCACCAGAACTTCGAATGCCGCCGATCGCCGGATTGGTGCACCTTGGTCTGAGCTGGGGCCTCACGCCTGGTTCAGGTCCATACTCGTGTCGATGCATGTCCTCATCGTCGGTGCGAGCGGCTACGTGGGCGGGCGGCTTGTGCCGCTCCTCCAGCGACGGGGAGAAGACCTGAGGCTCGTGGGCCGCGATCCGGGCGCACTCGCCGACCGCTTCCCCGGTACGCAGACACTGCGAGCCGACCTTCTCGATCCGGATAGCCTCCCGCAGGCGGTGGCAGGCATCGACGCCGCGTATTACCTCGCGCACGCAATGGGCAGCGGCGAGGCTGGATTCGCGGAGCGTGACCTGCGTGCGGCGCGAGCGTTCGCGACAGCGGCGGCCAAAGCAGGGGTCCAGCGGATCATCTACCTCGGTGGGCTCGGAGACGATGCCGCAGCCCTGTCGCACCACCTCGCCAGCCGCCACGAGGTGGGGGCGGAGCTGGCGCGCCACGGGATCCCCGTGACTGAGTTCCGGGCGGCGATCATCATCGGCTCCGGGAGCGCATCGTTCGAGATCCTGCGTCACCTGACCGAGCGGCTGCCGGTCATGATCACCCCGCGCTGGGTCGCCACGCGCTGCCAGCCGATCGGCATCCGAGACGCACTCGCGTACCTCGTCTCGGCGCTCGACCATCCCGAGGTCAGCGGCATCGTGGAGATCGGCGGGCCAGACGTCCTCTCGTACGGCCAGATGATGCTGAGCTACGCCCGCCTTCGGGGACTGCGCCGGCTCATGATCCCGGTCCCCGTGCTTACGCCGAGGCTCAGCTCCTACTGGGTCAACCTCATCTCGCCGGTGCCGGCGAGCATTGCCCGGCCCCTCATCGAGGGGCTGCGGAACGAGGTCATCGTCCGTGACCCGGGACCGGCCCGGGCATTCGGAATCACGCCGGCCACGTACGAGGAAGCACTCCAATCGGCAATCGACCGCTCGGGCGCCGGCGAGCTTGAAACCACCTGGTTCGACGCGCTCCGCGCTCCCGGCCGAAGCCCGCTGGCGTCGGTGGAGTCGCACGAGGGCGTGATCATTGACCGCCGGGTCCAGCGCGTGGCCGCGACCGCGGACCAGACCTTTGCCAACGTCGAGCGCGTCGGCGGAGCGTCAGGCTGGCCGTACGGGAATATCCTGTGGCGCCTGCGCGGCCTCGCTGACCGCATCGTCGGCGGCGTCGGTATGCGCCTCGGGAGGCGGGACCCCGACCGTCTCCGCGTGGGTGATGCTCTCGACTTCTGGCGGGTCGAGGAGCTCCGCCGGCCGACGCTCCTCCGCCTCCAGGCCGAGATGAAAGTCCCGGGCCGGGCGTGGCTCCAGTACGAGGTGGTCCCGGACGGGGCCGGCTGCCGCCTGGTGCAGACGGCGTTCTTCGAACCGAAGGGGCTTCCCGGCCTCCTCTATTGGTACGGGCTGTACCCCGCCCATGCGGTCATCTTCCGGGGGATGGTCCGAGCCCTGGCAAGGCAAGCGGAGGCAAGCGGGGCGGCCTGATTGCGCTGGAAACGCGCTGTGTAAGGACCCCGATCAGGCGCCGGCAACGGCCGCGTTGGCCCCGGCCACGATGACCGGAAGGCCCGTACCTGCACGCAGCTGGTCCGGCACAACGCCGCGCAGGCGCTCGGCCAGGCCGGGGTGGGCGGCGTCCGGCGGCAGGACGAGAAGCGCGCCGCCGAATCGTCGAACGGCTTCCACCAGCCCGCCGTAACCGGCGTGTGTGGGAAACCAGCCACCCGCGGTCACGCCGGCAGCAGTTGCAGCCTCAAGGAAGAGGGAGACCGGCTGGCGCCCTTCGCGGCGTGCGATCGCAATGTCGAACAGCCGGTCCGGGCTGGGGCGGTCGGCGTCATCACCGCGGAGATCCCTGTACGGGCTGGCAAAGCCTTCGCCCGAGCGGTCAACGAGGACGAGGTCCCTCCCTTCGCGGCGGGCGATGCGCAGGGCGGCCACGAATGCGTCCCGGTCGGCACCACGGCCAACAGCCACGACCACGGACCCGGCGCCCGCGCCCGAGTCCGGGCCGGCCTCCGTCCCGTCACTTGAGGCGGCGAGCTCGAGCGCGGCCGGAGAGGGCAGGCGTGGGGCCGGCGGCGATGGTGGCGGAGCGATCGGCGAGAGGGCGGCCCGCATCAACAGGTCCACCACTCCGGGATCGTCGGAGACGAACCCCACGAACCGCTTGCCGGGCGTGCCGGCCCCGCCGATCCCGAAGTTCGCGGGATCGCCCAGTTCGTAGGAGACGAACGCGAGCGGCTCGGGCCGGTCGGTCACCAGGAACCACTGGTTCTGCAGACGGACAGGGTCGGGCGACAGAGAGCGGTAGTCCAGCGTGGCAAGGCCTGGATCAGCCGGGCGCGGACCTGTCGCCCACGCCGTGATCTGTGTCCCGGCATCCAGCAGGTCGCGGTAGCGATCGACCTCTCCCGCAAGCTTCTCCGCAGTCTGGAACCCCACAACGAGGCGGCCGCCCCGTGCCGCCCGCTCGATCTGGCGGGTGGCCTCCAGCATCTCGCGCGAGTCATAGGTGAACTGGGTCACGTCGGGGCCGCGGCCCAGGGTCTCGGCCAGGCGTCGGCCGATCTCGAAGAGACCGGCTTCGCCCGATCCGGTCGGGTAGGTCCAATTCATGTCGCTGGGGGTCATGGTGGTCAACGCCTCAGGTGCCGCGGCCGCGGGAAGTGGAGACAAGGAGACAGGTCCTGGAGGGAAGGGCCCGCCTCCTCGTCCCCTGGACGCAACAGGATGCGTCGAGTGAACCTAATTGGGAAGAATGACCGAGTCGATGACGTGGATCACGCCGTTGTCGGTGCTGATGTCGGCCTGCGTGACGGTTGCGCCGTCGATGTGCACGCCATTCGTGGTGTCGATGGTGACGCTCTGGCCCTGGACGGTCTTTGCACTCGTGAGCTTCATGACGTCGGCGGCCATGACCCGCCCGGGGACGACGTGGTAGGTGAGGACGGCCGTCAGCTTCGGGATGTCCGCGAGGAGGCCTTCCACCGTCCCGGCGGGCAGCTTCGCGAACGCTGCGTCCGTGGGGGCGAAGACAGTGAAGGGACCCGGGCCCTTCAGCGTGGATACGAGGCCGGCGGCCTGGACGGCCGCAACGAGGGTCTTGAATGAGCCCGCGCCTACCGCGGTATCGACGATGTCAGCCATGGGGGATCTCCATTTCGCGATTGATCTGCCGGCCGTCTGGCCGTCCTGCTCTCTATTCGGACCCGGGGGCATGGCAGATTGGGCCCAGTGGCGGCATTGCCTGACTACCGCAGGGCCGCTTTATGGAGTTTGGGTCGGGCCACCCATTGCAGGCACCCAGATGTGTCGTGTCAAGGCACAGCCGAACGAGCGCGTCGACCGTGGCTTGCGGCGCCCCTCGGGAATCAAGCAGAGATGGCGCCCGGTGTGGGCGCCATCTCTGCTGGAACGGGGATCCCTGCGCTTACTTGGTCGGCGGCAGGAGGACCTGGTCGATGACGTGGATGATGCCGTTGGAGGCCATGATGTCGGTCGCTGTGACCTGGGCGGCATCGTTGAGGTAGACCTTGCCGTCTTTGACGGTGATCTTGATGGGCGAACCCTCGACCGAGTTGGCGGAGGTCAGCTTGACGACCTGATCGGCCGTCACCTTGCCCGAGACGACGTGGTAGAGGAGGATCTTCTTGAGGGCTGCTGGATCGGCCAGGAGCTTGTCAAGGGTGCCGGCCGGGAGGGCCGCGAAGGCCGCGTCGGTCGGGGCGAAGACGGTGAACGGGCCGGGGCCCTTGAGGGTATCGACGAGGCCGGCAGCCGTGGCGGCGGCGAGCAGCGTCTTGAACGTGCCCGCGCCGTCGGCCGTGGCGACGATGTCACCGAGCGCGGCGCTCGGGGAGGCTGCGGGCGTTGTCGGTGCCGGCGTGGCCGGGGCGGGCGAGGCCGCGCTGGAGCATGCGGACACGATGATCGTGAGCGCGGTCAGCAGGATGATCACGGGACGTTTCATGGTGGTCGGTTTCCCTTTCTTGTGTCCGATGGCGGACATCGACTTGTGCCTCCCTTTCGAGCGCCATCGAAGTCCGGATGGGTCTCTGCTCGGATCGCATCGGCAGCCCCGGACAGACCTCAAGCGATGCCGCGCAGGACGTGGCGCGACCCAGGGGGGCGATCAGGAGCACTCGGGCGCGACCCCGCCGGGCGCGCCAGGCTCCCGAGCGGCGCTGGCTTCAGCTGCCGAGGAGCTCACGCGTGGGCGCCCCAGCCAGCCACGACTCATACCGCTCCCGGGTCCAGCCCCGCTCGAGGACGAGCAGGTCGTGGATGGGCAGCGAGCAGAGCGTCCAGACGAGGTCTCTGGCTTCCTCCATCGAAATGTCTGAGCGCAAGGCACCCCGTTCGGCAAGCAGCCCGACGAACCGGCCCTGTCCGTCGAGTCGCCGTTTCTCGAGCCGGTCCCACAGCTGCGCGAGATCGGCATCGTTCTCCTTGGCCTCGCGAAGTGCCCGGAGCAGGGGACCCGACCGTCCGTGGATGCCCGGCTGGGTAGCTGCATACAGGGTCACCTGCCTGCGCGGGTCTGCCCCGTCGCGGATCGCCCGGATCGCCGGACGCTCCTCGACCGGCACCTGGGCACGAGTCGCGCCGCCGGCGAGAAGCGCCTCAATGACCGCCGCGAGCAGACCGGCCTTGCTGCCGAAGATCCGATACACGGTTTCGACCACGACCCCGGCCGCGGCAGCGATCGCCGTCATCGGGATGCCATAGCCGCGCTCCCGGAACAGTCGCGCTCCGAGGCCGTGAACAGCGGGCCGGCGCGGTGTAGCGGCGCCGGGCCAGAGGCTGGCGGCCAGCCTGACGGCCCCGGCTTAGCTGGCGCTCCCTGGCCCGCCTCCCCGCCGGCCCTCTACTGCACCGCGGGCAGGACGACCGAGAGGACGAGCCCCTCGCTGACGCTCTGGCCGGCCGGCAGGCTGGGCGGACCGGGTGGGCTCGTGACCATGACGCCAGGGCCATTCGGGTTCGGCGGCTTCGTCGGGTCGTCACCGAGGGCAAGGTGCCCCGGCGCCGAGGCGCTGAACAGGTAGTCGCCGGGCGCGAGGGCCGGGAAGACGAAGAACCCAAACAGCGGACTGAAGGCCGGCAGGGTGGGCGGACCGGGGGGTGACGCCCCGGTCGTCGGGTCGATGACGAGGGGGGCCATCCCCACGACAAGCCCGGCCAGACCGCGCCCGGTGGCGGCGTCAATGCCCCGGCCAGCGAGGGCCGGCAGGTTCGGGTTGGGCGGCTTGCAGGTGCCCGGGGTGACCGTCGGGGCGAGCCCGATGCTGAGGATCAGACCGATCGAGAGACTCTGGCCGGCCGGCAGGGCAGGCGGGCCGGGGGGCTTGGCGACCATGACGCCGGGCAAGCCGCCGGTCGCAGGGTCCGCGCCGAGGGGGTCGTAGCCGGGCGCGGACACGAGGAGCTGGTATGTACCGGGCGCGAGTGACGGGAAGCTGAACAGCCCGAGCCGGTTCGGGTTGGGCGGCTTCGCGATCCCGCCATCGGGACCAACGACCGACACGTCGAGGCCGCCGAGGATCGGCAGCCCCGTGCAGGCGTCGGTGACGAAGCCTGCCAGGGCCGGCAGGCTGGGCGGGCCGGGTGGGCGGGCCGCCGCCGGGCTCACGGTGGCAACGAGCAGGGCGGCCGCCGCGAGGAGTGCGGCGATGGCCGCGCGCGATCTGCGCGGGCGGGTTGGAGAATGCATCGACCTTGCCTCCACCGTGTGCGCCGGACTCAGAGAACCCCAAGGCAGCCCGACTGGAACCATCGCGATACGGTCGACGATACAGCGCCCGCCGGGCAATGCGAGGGGTGCCGATGTCTGGAAGTGGCGCACCGATGCACCGGCGTGAGGTGTCCCGCGTCAAGTTTCTTGGGACAACTCAGCGGCCGGGATCGGTGGCCACGGGAGGTGCGATGAGTTCGGGGAGGTCGTTCCGATGCAGCTGCTCGGTTCACGAGGGGGCGATCACGAACCGGCCGTAGGCGACCAGGCCCGCGATGACCCCGAGATTCACGTTGAGGACGAAGGCCTGAAGAACCTCGCGCTCGAATCGGACGATCCGGGTGAGGGCCAGAACGTCGCTCGATGCTACTCCGGTTCCTCATACCGGCGGTCAGGCGGCCGGCGTCCCGGCCGGCAACTCGAACAGCGATGGATCCTGCTGATGGGACCGCAGGAGGGTGAAGATAAATCCCATGCGCTCCGCATACGATTCCCAGTCGGGGGCGTCACTGTTGGCGGCCGAGTCCGGGTCCTGCCCGAACCGTCTTGCCAGTTCCAGCTCATCCGTGTCGTCCAGGACGGTGAGATCAGGAGGGAACTGGGCACCCTGAAGGTAGTCAGGCGGCGGGACGTCGCGCGACAGGTCCAGGACACCGTCGGGGAGCCGCAGGCCCATATGGCTGGTGGCCACGATCGCCGAGATCCAGCGCCCGGGGATCGCGGCCTGCACGAACGGGTCGGCCACCCGCTGCTCGTGCGCGCCGACGCACACGTTGGCGACAAAGACCCGACTGGCGCGCCGCCGACGTACGGATCCGTCTGCCCATCGGAGTCGCAGCGAATCGATGTAGGCGATGAACGCGCGCGTGAGATCCTCGCTGGCGGCGAGCTGGGGATCCGCACACAAGCGATCCTGGATCCTCGCCAGCCGACGATCGTCGCCCTGTGCGAGCGGGTCGTCCCGGAACGCCCGGATGAAACGCATGAACGGGGGCGCCACGTCCCCGAAGATCGCCGCGTTGCCCGCCGCCACGGCACCAGCGACTCTGCCACCGACGAATGGACGCAGGGCCGCCGGGACGGCCTCGCCGTCGATCGAGCGTCGAGCCTCGGCGCTCGCCCATTGACCGAAAGTGAGCCAGTTGGCCTGATCGCGGCCGATGATCGCGGCCATCGCCTCCGACAGGGCGTGATAGCCGCGGGTGATCGCGGCGTTGCGCTCCAGCGGGTCGTGCAGCGCCACGACCCGCTCGATCATGGACGCATCAAGGTAGGGGGTCGCGAGGGGGTCGGATGCGGCGGGCATGGTGGCAGGATACGGGCCGATCGCCCCAGTCATCGAGCTCCTGCTCGAAATCGAACTCAGCGGCGTGGATCGGTGGCTTCTCGCGTCGACTGCTTTACCCAGCTCCGTAGGACAGACGGGCGTGGACCAGTCAGCTCACGGGCCGGCGCGGACCTGGAACGCGTAGGCCCCCGTGGCGGTGCCGTCGGCGTAGACCTCGATGGCGTAGGCGCCGGTCGACGGAAGGACCACCCGATCGAGGTCGGTGGAGGAGGTCGCCAGGGCGATCCGACCGGACGGGCCGACGAGCGACCAAAGCAGCCCTGCCACGTAGGCGCCCTGGGCATCCAGGAAGATCGCGTCGCCGGCCTTGGCCGTGAACGTGTAGCGATGCCACTCGCCGATCCGGGTGGTCCTGTCGCTGATGACCTGGCCGACCAGATAGGCCGTCGTCCGCTCCACCGGCGCGCCGATGATCTCGAATGCGTAGGCACCGGTCGTGGTCTGGTCCCAGTTGACCTCGACCGTGTACGTGCCCGCATCGGGGAGCACGAAGCGACCCAGGTCGCGGCAGAGGTAGTCGAGGCCGAGGTCCTTGCCGGACGGACCGACGAGCTGCCACTGCAGACCGGGCACGCAGACACCCTGGGCACGGAGGTAGACAACATCGCCGGCCTTCGCGGTGAAGGTGGTCTTGTCGACCTGTGAAGCCTTCGAGATGGTGCCGCTGATCTTCTGGTCCATCCCGGAGAACGAACCAGCACTCGGGCCAGGAGGTTGTGCCGCGGCCGTCACTGTCGCGACCTGGACCGCGGCGGCGGATGCCGCGTACGACGAGTCGCCTGTGATCCCCACGTCGAGGATGCAGTTCGTGCGCGTCGGCTCCAGGGTCACGCCCATCACGCTGCACAGCGCCTCCGCCTTGCTGCGTGCGGTGGCATCGAGCGCACCGATCGTGGCCGGGGCCGTGGGGATCTCCGGCTTGGTGAACGTCGCCGTGCTCTGGCCAGGCCCGTAGTCGAAGAGTGACTCGGACTGGGTGATCCGCCAGCTCGCCCCGAACGGATCGTAGACCTTCGTGGCAAAGGCCGGGTCCTTCTGGTCGAGGACCGTGCCGTCGCGCGCGGTGAAGTCGTTGGCTGGGTTGCCGTCGGCGCTGCCGAGCAGCCCGCGGAGCGTCGGAGCCGTCGCTGCATCCGGGTCGAATGAGAAGTCGAGGTGGCTTCCGGCGCGCGAAACATCAAGACGGCTCCCACCCGGCCAGGTGATCGTGACCTGGGCGCCGTGGCGCTCCACGATCCCGCCATGCGGCAGGCGAACCGAGAGATCGGAGCGAGTCTGAGAGTTGCCACCGATCGTGATCGCGACCTTGTCGCTCGCATAGACCGCAATGCGGTCTCCGGCCACGGAGGCAGCAACGGCCGTGATATTCGTCACCAGCGTCGATGAGCCGACCGGCTCGTGGCGCGCCTGGACCACGACCCTCGCGTCCGACGAGGCAGCGATGAGGAACTCGCCGGCCGCCTGAAAGTCGAACGGCAGGCCATCCCCAGTCCGATCGTGCGGATCCGAGTTTCCGCAGAGGAGGAGACACTTACCGGCCGCGAAGTCCGCGCAGCCCTTGGGGCTTAAGCAGCCCCTCGTCCAGGGCGGGTAACTGGGTGGTGCAGGCGGCTTCGGCCGCTGGATGCCGGCCAAACCTCCTGGCCCGAGCCCGCGCAAGCCCGAGTCCTGGGGTTCGCCGCCCGGCGGTTGAAAGCCACCCTCACCCTGCGGGGGCGGCGCAGGGATCGCACCACGACCATCGCCAGGCCGCGGCACGTGGCCGCCGATCGGTGGTATGCCGATAACGGGGAAAAGGCCGCTCGGGTCGGTCCGATTGACCGGATCACCCGCCACGTATCGGTAGAGGACCGAGTCGCCGCCGGCGTACTGGATCGGGTCGAGCCCGGTCCAGCGGCCGGTTCGCGGGTCGTATTCACGCGCCCCGAACTTGACCAGGCCGGTATCCACATCGCGCAGGCCGCCGGCGAAACCGACCGGGATGAAGCCCGGGTTCGTATCGGAGGTGACTTGGCCCCAGGCGTCGTAGGTGATGGCCTCAGCGACGGCACCGGTACTCGCGTCGATGATGAGGAGCGGGCTGCCGAGGTGATCGGTGACTACCTGGTAGCGCGCGCTCCCGCGCTCGACGAGCGTGAGCCGCCCGGCATCGTCATAGCCGAAGCTCGCGGCCACTGCGCCACTGCCGTCGGTCTGCGCCGCGAGGGCACCATCGGGCCGGTAGAGATAGCCCGCCACGAGCGAGCCGTCGATCTTCTTGCCGACCCGCGCGCCGCCGGCGTCAACGAGGTAATCGATCCGGCGCCCGTCCGGGAGGATGACCGCTCGCAGGGCTCCGAAGTCGTCGAACGTGAAGCTGGTGGTCGCGTCCCCGGCGGTCACGCTGGCGAGCTGCCCGTCCGGCCGGGAGACGTACCTGGCCGCCCCCCAGGAGAGCAACCGGTTGCGGTCGTCGTACGTGGCCCTTGAGCGTACCGGACGGGGTCTTCACCGAAACGCGGTTACCGGCCGCGTCATAGCCGTCGCGCTCCATGGAGGTCCCGTTCACGGAGACCTCGGCGAGGCGCCCCGCATCGTCGTATGCATAGGTCGTGTTCGTCGGCTTGCCGCCGCCGCGCGTCTCGGTCACGCTCGTGACGCGACCGCGGAGGTCGTACGCGTAGCGAGCGTCGAGCATAGCCGACGAACTGTTCGCGGCTGTGACGATGTGCGTCGGTCGCCCCTGGGCGTCGTACTCGCGGGTGGTCCGCTCGGAACCGAGTAACGCTCCTGAGACCTGGCCGCTGGCCGGGTCGCGCAGCAGGGAGACGTCCCCCACGCTCGTGAGGTAGCCGACCTTGTCGTACGTGTAGCCGATCGGCGCCGCCCCGTTGACCGACACGCCGGCCATCCGACCGAACGGGTCGAGGCTCACGGCCACCGCGCCGATGACCGGGCCGGAGACGCTGCGACCGACCCGGATCCCGCCCACGTACGAGACCTGCGTGTCGATCCCACCGGGCGCGCTGGTCTTCACTGCGAGACCGGTGGTCGGGTCGTAGGCGGCCGTCGCCGTGCCCTGGTCGAACGTCCAGCCGGTGATCCGGCCGGCCGCGTCGCGCGTGTACGCGATCGAGCGCTGACCGGGTCCCGCGATGGCCGCCAACCTCCCGTCCGTGTCGTACGTCCGCGCCTCGTAGGACCCATCGGCGCCGATGGTCGGAGGCAGGAACCCGGTCTGCCGTCCGGCGGCGCTATAGCCGATGGTGGTGGATGGCTGGCCAGCGGGTGCCACGCGGACGAGCCGCCCGAGCGCGTCGTAGGCGGACAGGACCGTCGACCCGTCGGCGGCGGTCCGGCGAACGACCTGTCCGACGGAGTCGGCCGTCAGGTGCTCGACGAGCCGGTCGGGCCCGGTGATCGTCAGGATGCCGTCCGTAGCGTAGGTGAAGGCGGTCGTGGCCGCGGCCGCGCCGCTCCCGGAGGTGCTCGTGGCAAGCCGGCCGTGGTCGTCGTAGACGAAGGCAAGGCTCGGCTGTCCCGGCGCGGTCTGCGAGACCATCCGACCGGACGCGTCGTACGTCTGGGTGGTCTTCCGGCTGGCAGCGTCGGCCCACGTGATCGTTCGCGAGGCGGGGTCCACCTTCTCGTCCCATGTCCCGCCAGCGATGATGTCGGTGCGCGACCAGGCGCTGACGGCGAGCGGGTCGGTGGCCGGGGTCGTCGCGGTGGTGGCGGTGGTCGTGTTCCGGACGACGCCGTCCGGCCGCGTCTCGTCCACTGGCGTCGGGATCGGGGCGTCCATCCCCCAGCGGGGGTCGGGCTGCGCACCGAGCGCGATGGTTGTCCCGTCCGCGAGGGCGACCTGGTGCTGGCCGGCAGGATCCGTGGACACGGTCGTTCGGGTGCCGTCCGGCGCGGTGTAC
>JBBRIM010000016.1:0-21980 GCA_038221095.1 Candidatus Limnocylindrales bacterium | reverse complement strand
CTCCTGGATATGACGCGCCTCGAACCGGGCCATGCGAGTGACCCACGGCGTCCCGCCGAGATGGTCCAGCTCGGGATACCACCACGTCCGCTCCCAGGCGA
Organism: Candidatus Limnocylindrales bacterium; assembly: GCA_038221095.1. Taxonomy (GTDB): domain Bacteria; phylum Chloroflexota; class Limnocylindria; order Limnocylindrales; family CSP1-4; genus Palsa-1033. The sequence continues at coordinate 21,879 of JBBRIM010000016.1, read as the reverse complement.
GATGGGGCAGGACATCGTGCTCGGCCCAGTGCACCACCCGAAGCACGGCGTCAACCGCTTCTTCGCGAGTCATCCGCGGCCAGCCAAGGGCGATTGAACGGAGCCGGTCCAGGCCAGGCTTCAGGTCACGGTGCTCATGCTCAACGAATCGCCGCTCGACGTTGGCGGAGACCACAACGTCCTCACTCATGACGCCCACCTCTCCAACGGCAGGCGCGGAGTCCTCGGCGTCGCCGTACGAGTCCGAGTGTGACCCGCTCCAGGGCCCGCCGCCAGAGCGGGTTGGCCTGCACCCGACAGGCCACTCGGCATGACCCGCCTCGGCCCTGGCCATCCGGGCCATTGGTCCCGCTAGGTGGTGACGACCTGCTCTTGCCCGGGCCCCGGGCAGGGCCCAGTCTCGACACCGAGACCTGCGCCTCGCCTCCAGGAGGTGGCGTGGATCCGATTCGTCTGGAGGTCCAAGATGCACAAGATCCTGGTCGCCTATGACGGCACTGAACCCGCACTCCATGCCCTCGACGAGGCGGCCGAACTGGCCACCGCGCTCAAGGCATCGGTCACGGTCGTCAGCGTCGTCCCGTTCTTCCCGGGTCGCGCACCAGTCGCCCCGTGGGATGACCATTTCGTCCATCAGAAGGAGCTTGACGAGGCAGTTGCCCATCTCGCCAAGAAGGGCATCACCGCCGACCGGATCGAAGAGGCCGGCAATCCCGCCCGCACGATCGAACAGACCGCCGCCGACGGCGGTTTCGACACCGTGGTCGTGGGAGCCCGGGGCAAGGGCGCCGCGGCACGCTTCCTGCAGGGCAGTGTGTCCGAGCACGTCGCCACCCATAGCACGGCGACCGTCGTAATCGTTCACTGACCATGATCGACCAGATCGTGTCCCCGCCCACGATGGAAGTTGCCCAGCCCGACCAGCTCGGGACGGTGGCATCGACGCTTGATCGTCTTGCCAACGTCGGCTTCCTGCTCGTGGACGGGGCCGATCCGCAGCAGCGCTCCGGCTCCGACCTGCTGGTCGCGCTGCGCGAACGCCCAACACTGGCCCATTTCGACCCGGAGTTCGTCCTGAGCTGGACGTCGGCCGGGGGACGCGGGCGGCAGTCCCGGATCGATCGTTCGACCGAGGCCGGCCGGCACCCTTGCGCCTGGGGCGTGATCCGGATCTTCGACCGAATCGGCGCCTTCAACAGCTTCGTCACGTTCGGGGGAGCCGTGACTACGGAGCGCTCCGACGGCGGACCGACCGTCCTCAGGTTCTCGTCACCGGCTCCGATCATGCGCTGGACCGGACACAGCCAGGGGATCGATCCCCGGGCGGCCGACGTCGAGTCGTTCTTCGCGCGGCTGATGGTCCCGATCGACTTTCAGGACGGTGCAGAAGCGCGCGTCGCAACGGCCGGGCCAATCGTCCTGTACGCGGCGATGCTGGCCGACCGGGCCGGCCGGCTGGCCGCTGAACCGGCCCTCCGGGCAACGACGCCGGTCATGACCCAATGGGTCCACCACGAGACCAATCGGCTGGCCGAGTACCAACCCGAACCATGGCAGGCGGGCCTGGACCTACTCGAGGCCCTCGGCCTCGCACGCCCATGAGCGAGTTCACGGGCTCCCGGGGCTGGTTCGGTGACGCGCTCAGCCAGCAACAGGAGCTCCGCCTCGCGTCGCTCAGCCGGTCTGCCTCATTCGCCGCCGCCGACGTCGTCGCCCATGAAGGCGCGCCCCTGACCGACCTCGGCATCCTCCGGCTCGGCCGCCTGGCACTCCGCCTGTTCGTGCCGGGGCGGGGCAGCGTCACGATCCTGACCGTCGAACCGGGCGACGTCTTCAACTGGTCGTCGGTGGTCCCACCGTATCGGTCGTCGTCAACGATCGTGGCGGTCGAGCCCGCCGAGGCGATGCTGATTGACGCCGCGGCGTTGCGCCAGGCCCTGGCCGATGATCCCACCCTCGCTGCCGTGGTCTACCCCCGATTGCTCGCCTCAGTCTCCCGTCGCCTGCAGGCCACCCGAACCCAGCTGCTGGACCTGTTCGCGGCCGAGCGAGGCAGCGAATGGACGTGATCCTGGGCACGCCGGCATACCTGCCCCGAACCCGTCTGCCCTACCTGTTCACCGCCCTCCAGGCCGCCGGCCGGCGAATCATCGGTCCGACCATTTCCGACGGCGCGATCATCTACGACGAGATCCGGGGAGTCGAGGACCTGCCCCGTGGCTGGGCCGACCAACAGTCGGCCGGTCACTACCGGCTGGTCCCCGGCAACGCGGATCGCTATTTCGGGTACGTCGTGGGCCCGACGAGCTTCAAGCGCTTCACCTTCCCGCCGACCGTGCCGCTCTGGCGGGCCCGCCGCGAGGGCTCCGAGGTCACGACGGAGGCGATCGAGCCGGAGGCTCCGGCGCTGGCGTTCCTCGGCGTGCGCGGCTGCGAGCTGGCCGCGATCGGCGTCCAGGATCGGGTCCTCCGGGACGGCTTCGTGGCCGACCCGGACTACGCGGCCCGTCGCGCAGCGATCTTCATCGTCGCGGTCCAGTGCACCGTCTCGGCATCGACCTGCTTCTGCACGTCGATGGGCACCGGCCCGGAAGTGACGACCGGCTACGACATCGCCCTGACCGAGCTGAACGACGGCTACCTGGTCGAGGCCGGCTCCGAGGCCGGCCGGCGGCTCATGGATACGCTGCCCCTGACCCCGGCCGAATCGGTCCAGCAGGACGAGGCGAAGGAGTCGGTCGCGGCGGTCCGCCGGACGATCGGCGATCCGGTCGCGGTCGAGGGACTGCCCGCCCGCCTGCTTGCGCGCCTGGACGACGCCGGTTGGGCGGCCGTCGCCGAGCGCTGTCTGGGCTGCACCAACTGCACCCTCGTCTGCCCCACCTGTTTCTGCACCAGCGTCGGCCAGGTCAGTGACCTGGACGGCACCGACAGTATCGCCGAGCGAACCTGGGATTCGTGCTTCTCGCCGACGTTCGCCCGGGTCGCCGGAGGTGACTTCCGGCCACGATTGCAGGACCGCTACCGCCAGTGGCTCACCCACAAGTTCTCGACCTGGGTCGACCAGTTCGGTTCGTTCGGCTGCGTCGGCTGCGGGCGCTGCGTGACCTGGTGCCCGGTCGGCATCGACGTGCGCGAGGAATTGGCGCGGATCGCGCCGGTCGAGACTGTCGCGCCGGTCGTGGCCGGGGAGACCATCCAGCGTCCGGTGGCGGTACCGGCCGCCCCGCCGGCGCCGATCGCTCTGCCCGTGGTCGGGTCCACGGTCAGCGCCGATTTCAGCCGCGCCACGGTCACCCGGATCAAGCCCGAGACCGTCGACACCTACACGCTCCACCTGACCGACCTCGATCCGCGCCTGCTGGCGACCCAACCCGGCCAGTTCGTCATGGTCGAGCAGCCCGCCTTCCCGCCCGTGCCGATCTCGGTTTCGCGGATCGGCCCATCGGGGATCGAGTTGACGGTCCGCGCCGCCGGGCCGGCCACGAAGGCCATCACGATGCTGGCGCCGGGTGACCAGGTTTCCCTGCGTGGTCCGCTCGGCCGAGGCTGGCCCCTGGCCGAGCTGGACGGACGCGACGTGATCCTCGTCGCCGGGGGCCTTGGCCTGGCTCCGCTTCGGCCGCTGGTCGAGGCAGTCCTGGCGCGGCTGGTGCCAAGCCAGAAGGTCCGCCTGTACCTCGGTGCCCGGACGCCGGCCGATCGGCTCTTCGTCGCCGACGCCGCGGCCTGGGCCCGGACCGCCGGGGTCGACTTCGAGGAGACAGTGGATCGGGCCGGCTCCGACTGGACCGGCCGGGTGGGAATCGTCACCCACCTGTTCGACGAGGCCGAGTGGGACGGGCGCGACGCCATCGCCTTCGTGTGCGGCCCCGAACGAATGATGCAGGCGGTCGCCGCCACGCTGACCAGGCGGGGGGTCACACCCGAGCACACCTGGCTGACGATGGAACGCCACATGGAGTGCGGCATCGGCCTGTGTGGTCACTGCCAGCTTGGCCGCGTCTTCGTCTGCCGCGACGGCCCGGTCTTCTCGGTCGCAGAGCTCGGCGACGCGTTCGGGCAGGAGGGCCTGTGATGGGCCGCGAATCACGTCGGGCCGACGTCCGGGTCGGAGTCGCCCGGTTCACCTCGTGCGGTGGTTGCCAGCTGACCCTGGTCGGGCTCCACGATGCCCTGCTCGCACTGTTCGAGCGAGTCTCGATCGTCGAGTTTGCCGAGGTGCTCTCCCCGCGGTCGGGTGGACCGTATGACGTCCTCCTCGTCGAGGGCTCGGTCGCCACCCCGGACCAGGCCCGCCGGATCGTGGAGCTGCGCCGCCAGGCCCGCGCCCTCGTCGTCATCGGGGCATGTGCCACGACGGGCGGCATCCAGGCGCTGCGCAACTGGGCAGACGGTGACGCCTGGCGGGCGGCCGTCTATCCCAACCCCGAATTCGTGGCCGCCCTGCCGACGAGCACCCCGATCGCCGATCACGTGCACGTCGACGCCGAACTGCGCGGTTGCCCGATTGACCCGGGCCAGCTCAAGGAGGTGCTGACGGCAGTCCTGGTCGGCCGCCGGCCGCAGCTTGCCGAGACTGCCGTCTGTGCTGAATGCAAGCGGCGCGGCACGCCCTGCCTGCTCGTCGACCGTGGGCTGCCCTGCCTCGGGCCGGTGACCCAGGCCGGCTGCGGCGCCATCTGCCCGGCCTTCGGGCGCGCCTGCTACGGCTGCTTCGGGCCGGTGGCCACGCCCAACGTGGCGGCCCTGCGCGCCCAGCTCGCCGGCCAGGGCCGCTCGGACGAAGAGCTCGGGCGCCTGTTCGCCGGCTTCACCGCGAACGCTCCGGCATTCCGGGCCGTGGCCCAGCCACCGGAGCACAACGAATGATCGAGCACCGCTTCGAGACCGCAGAGCTGACCCGGGTCGAGGGCGAGGGATCGCTGCGACTCCGGATTCGTGACGGCGAGGTCCTCGAGGCTCGCCTCGAGATCTTCGAGGCCCCGCGCTACTTCGAGCAGATCGTGGTCGGCCGAACACCGAACGAGGTGATCGACATCGTCGCCCGGATCTGCGGGATCTGTCCGGTCGCCTACCAGATGACCGCGGTCCACGCCTTCGAGGACCTGGCCGGGATCGAGATCGATCCGTCCGTGCGGGCCCTGCGCCGCCTGTTCTACTGCGGGGAGTGGCTCGAGAGCCACGCCCTCCATGTCTACCTCCTGCACGCCCCGGATTTCCTGGGCTACGACAGCGCGGTGGCGATGGCCCGTGACCACCGTGACCTGGTGGAACGAGCCCTTCGCCTGCGGCGAGCCGGCGATGCCCTGATCGCGGTCATCGGTGGTCGGCCGATCCACCCGGTCAGCGTCCGGGTCGGAGGTTTCTCGCGCGTCCCGCGGCGAACCGAGCTGACGGCCCTTCGGCCGCTCGTCGAAGGCGCCCTCGCGGATGCCACCGAGACGGTCCGCTGGGCCGCCGGGCTCGAGCCGCCGGTCATGGCCCGCGAACCGCGCCTGGTCGCCCTGCGGGACTCCCGGGAATACCCCTTCAACGCGGGCCGGATCGTCTCGAGCGACGGCCTGGACCTGGCCCCGACCGACTGGCTGACCGCCTTCGAGGAGTACCAGGTCGCGGGATCGAACGCCCTCCATGCGCGCTCCCGGGATGGCGGCACGCCCTACCTCCTGGGGCCGACCGCCCGGATCGCCCTGGCCGGAAGCGGACTCCACCCGTTGGCCGCCGCTGCCCTGGCCGAAACCGGTCTCGCCGACGAGATCCGGACGAACGTCTTCCGGAGCATCGTTGCCCGGGCCGTCGAGCTGGTCCAGGTGGCCGCCGACGCACTCGACATCATCGACGCCTACGCACCACCGTCCGAGCCGATGGTGTCGTCGGAACCAACGCCAGGCGTTGCAGCCTGGGCGACCGAGGCGCCGCGGGGGCTCCTGTTCCACCGCTACGAGATGGATGAGCGCGGCCGGGTGGCATCGGCCACGATCGTCCCGCCGACCAGCCAGAACCAGGCGGCCATCGAGGCCGACCTGCGCGCCTTCGCGCCGGCGATCGTGGCCCTGTCGCATGTCGAGGCGACCCGCCAGTTCGAGCAACTGATTCGCAGCTACGACCCGTGCATCTCGTGCGCGACCCACTTCCTGGACCTACGGGTCGAAGAGGTGGCCCGGTGATCGAACCTTCCGGGGTTCCGGTCCTGCTGTGCGGCGACGTGATGCGCCGCGACGACGGGGTGGCCCTGATCGCGGCGCGGAGACTGCCGGCCCGTGTGGCGGCGCGCGCTGAGCTGCGGGCGGTTGGCCAGCTGGATCCGCAGCTCCTGATTGATGCGGGCCGCCCGTGCGTCGTGGTCGATGCCGTGGTCGGGATCCCGCCGGGCGAGGTGGTCAGCCTGCCCTTGCTCGACGTAGCCGCCCTGGGTGCGCCGGCACCCCATTCGAGTCACGCATTGCCGGCCGCCTCGGTCGTCGAGCTGGCCCGGATCCTCGGGGCCGACCTGGCGACCAGCCGGCTGGTGGGAATCGGGATCGGCGACGTCCGCTTTGGGGCGCGGCTGTCACCGGCGGTCCGGCGAGGGCTGCCCGGCCTCGTCGCAGCCCTCTCGGCGGCGATCGCAGAGCTCGACCAACTGGGCGACTCGACCCGGGTTGAACCATGTGCCTGACCGAGCCCGCCCTCGTGGTCGGGGTGAGCGGGGATGAGGCCGATGTCGTCCTGGGCGGCCGCACCCGCCGGCTGTCGGCCCTGCTCGTTCCCGACCTGCGCGCCGGTGACACGGTCCTGGTCGGATTGGGAACCGTTCTCGCCCGGATCGAACCAACACCGGCTGACTTTCGCCGGATCCAACCAAGCTCCAGGAAGGTGTGAGATGTCCCTGCCCAGGACCATTCGTGTCGGTGTCGCCCTGGCCTTCGTGGCCGCCCTGCTGAGTGGAGTTGCGGTTTACGCCAACGGCCTGATCATCCATGAATTCCCCGACCAGACCCTGTTTGCTGCGGTACGCAACGGTGGCGTCGGAGTGATCCTGTTGATCCTCCTCGGCGCCAGCCGGCGCGGGTCGGAGCTGACCGACCTCGCCCCGCGGCGCCGGCTCGGGCTCGTCGTCCTTGGGCTGATCGGCGGTGGGATTCCGTTCGCGCTGTTCTTCACCGGCCTGGCCCAGACCACGGCCACGGACGCGGCGATCATCCAGAAGACGATGTTCGTGTGGGTGGCCATCCTGGCCGTCCCGTTCCTTGGTGAGCGGCTTGGTGTCGCCCAGCTGGCCGGAATGGCGGTCCTGCTGGCGGGCACGATCCTGATCGTCCCGGCCGGTAGCCTGACCGCTGGACCCGGCGCTGCGATGATCCTGGCGGCAACCCTGCTCTGGGCGGTCGAGGTGATCGTGGCCCGGCGCCTGCTGGGCGACGTCCGGGTGCTGCCCGCGGCAACGGCCCGGATGGCGGTCGGCAGCCTTGTCCTGTTCCTGATCGTCGGCCTGAATGGCCATCTTGGTCAGCTCGCCCAATGGACGGGCGGCCAGTGGATCGCGGTCGGGCTGACCGGCGCCATCCTGGTCGGCTACGTCACGACCTGGTACGGGGCCCTTCAGCGGGCACCGGCGGCCGTGGTCACCAGCGTCCTCGTGGTTGCTGCGGTCATGACGGCGGCATTGCAGGCGATCAACACGGGTACCCTGCCGGCCGCCAGCCGGCTCGGTGGGTTCGCCCTGCTGATCGTGGGCGGGCTGATCGTGGCCGCCGCGGTCGGTGGCGTCCTCGCAGTTCGACGCAACCCGGCCCGTGGCGTGGGCACCTCCAGCGGCGCCTGATGATTGAGGCCCGGCCGGCGCTGGTCGTGCCGGGCGAACTCCTGTTCGCCCGCTTTGCCTACCGGCCCAACGCGCTCGGCTACTGCGGCGGAGACGACGCTGTTGCGCTCCTCCAGCACATCGCGGCCGGGGTCGTCGATCCCGAACTGGTCCGGCTGTGCCGTGAGTTCGAGGGGGCCTACCCGTATCTCGAGCGGATCGCGGCCGATGCCGGGATCGCCAACCCGCTCGACGCGGATGTGGTCGAGGCGTACTGGATCGGCTCGGATCTGCTCGAGGCAACCAACCCGGGCGACTTCCAGATCGACCTGACGGGACGGTTCCGGGGTCGGACCACGCGCCGTGAGTGGCCGTGGCTGGCGGCCAAGCCGGCGGCCGGCGCCCTGCCCCACCACAGCTTCCACGTCCTCGAGGTGTTCCCCCGGGTTGGCCTGATCCGGGGTGGTGCCGCCGCGGCGATCGTGCCAACGATGAACCAATGCCTCGTCCGGCCGGCCGAGGTCGTGGCCGTCGAGCCGGGGGGCCTGCTCGTGCGGGCGCGGGGCCTGGAACTTGAGGACGGACGGCTACGCCTCGGCGAGCCCCGCCTGGAACAGTGCCTGCGGGAGTCGGACGGCCTGGCCGGACTCAGTCAGGCGGCACCCGGCGACACCGTTGCGATCCACTGGGGCTGGGCTTGCGATCGACTCGACCCCCGCCGGCGGCGGAACCTCGAGCGGGCCACCGATCGCAGCCTCGCCCAGGCCAACACGACGATCTGAGCGCGGGCCGGCCGCCCATTGCGGATCAGCCCGGGCAGTCGCCGATCAGGCCGGCCAGCCGAGGACCTGGCGGACCTCGTGGGCAATCTGGAGATCCTCGCGGGCCGTCACGACGACGACCCGGACGCGCCGGCCGGCCGCACCGATCTCGGCGTCTCCTGTCGCGCCGTTGCGCCCCGGGTCAAGGCCGAGGTCCAGGAATCCCAGCCCCGCACAGGCCCGCTCCCGGATCTGCGGGGCGTGCTCGCCCACGCCGCCGGTGAAGACCAGCAGGTCAAGCCCGGCCATGGCCGCGGCCATGGCCGCGATGCCCGCCCGAAGTCGATGGCTGTACACGTCGGCGGCCAGGCTGGCGTCCGGATCGCCGCCGTTGGCGCGCTCGAGGATGGTCCGCATGTCGGCCGACCCGGTCAGGCCGAGCAGCCCAGATCGATGCTCCAGGGTGGCCGCCAGCTCGGCCGGGGGCATTCCGACGTGCTCCTCGAGCCACAGGACGAGCCCGGGGTCGACGCTACCGGACCGGGTTGCCATGACCAGGCCTTCGAGCGGCGTGAAACCCATCGTCGTATCGACCGACCGACCTCCCTCGACGGCGGCCAGCGAGGCGCCGGCACCGAGGTGGCAGGTGACGATCCGGAGATCCTGGACGTCCCGGCCGACCAGCTCCGCCGCGCGCAGCGATGCGTAGGCATGGGACAGCCCGTGGAAACCGTAGCGCCGGAGTTGCCAGCGGCTGCGCCACTCCCTGGGCAGGGCGTAGGTGGTTGCCGCGGCCGGCATTCCAGCGTGGAATGCGGTGTCGAAGCAGGCGACCGCCGGCACATCCGGGAGCACGGCGCTGACCGCCGCAAGGGCGGCCAGCGACTTGGGCTGATGCAGCGGGGCCAGGTCGGTCAGGGCCACGAGGGCCCGGATGACCGCCGGATCCACCCGGACCGACGCCGAGAAGCGGGTCCCGCCGTGGACGATCCGGTGGCCCACAGCGTCAACGGGCCCGAACGACTGGACCGCCCGGTCAAGCGCGCCTTCGGCAGCCTGGCCGGTCGGTGCCGGGAGGTCGGCCGAGGCCACGATCCGGTCGTCGACGCCGAGCACCCGCAGCTTCAGGCTGCTCGAGCCGGCGTTGACGACGAGGATCCGCCGGGCGGACGTGGTCGCCACCTAGTACGGCCAGACCCAATCGCGGACGGCCGGATCATCCTGGCCCTCGAGCCGGGTGTAGGCCCGGCACTCGAGGCGCCGATCGACCATCAGTTGCCGGACGTGGCCGGCTCGCGAGGCGAGCCCGGGGACTCGATCGATCACGTCCAGGACCAGGTGGAATCGATCGAGGTCGTTGAGCATCACCATGTCGAACGGCGTCGTCGTCGTGCCTTCTTCCTTGTAGCCCCGGACGTGCAGGTTGGCATGGTTGGCTCGGCGGTAGGTCAGCCGGTGGATCAGCCAGGGGTAGCCGTGGTAGGCGAAGATGACCGGCCGGCTGGCCGTGAACAGCGAGTCGAACTCGGTGTCGGTCATCCCATGGGGGTGCTCCGACGGCGGTTGGAGGCGCATCAGGTCGACGACATTGACAACCCGCACCTTGAGCTCGGGCAGGTGCTGGCGGAGCAGGTCCACCGCGGCCAGCGTCTCGAGGGTCGGCACGTCGCCGCAGCAGGCCAGGACCACGTCCGGCTCGTCATCTCCGTCATTGCTGGCAAAGTCCCAGATCCCGACGCCGCGGCTGCAGTGGAGGATCGCCTGGTCCATCGACAGCCACTGCAGGGCCGGCTGCTTGCCGGCCACGATCACGTTGACGTACTGGCGGCTGCGCAGGCAATGGTCGGCGACCGACAGGAGGGTATTGGCGTCGGGTGGCAGGTAGACCCGGATGACGTCGGCCTTCTTGTTCACGACGTGGTCGATGAAGCCCGGATCCTGGTGGCTGAAGCCGTTGTGGTCCTGGCGCCAGACGAGCGATGAGAGGAGGTAGTTGAGCGAGGCGATCGGCCGGCGCCAGCCAATCTCGTTGGTGATCTTCAGCCACTTTGCGTGCTGGTTGAACATCGAATCGATGATGTGGATGAACGCCTCGTAGCAGTTGAACAGACCGTGCCGCCCGGTCAGCAGATAGCCCTCGAGCCAGCCCTCGCACTGGTGCTCGGACAGGACCTCCATCACCCGGCCGGCCGGCGCCTGGTGGTCGTCGGTGGGCAGCAGCTGGGCGTCGAACTGGCGGTCGGTGACCTCGAACACCGGGTCGAGCCGGTTCGAAGCCGTCTCATCCGGACCGAACAGCCGGAAGGTATCGGGATTCCGGGTGATCACGTCCCGGACGTACCCACCCAGGACGCGGGTCGCTTCGCCCAGCGTCGTGCCGGGCTTCACGACGGGGATGGCATAGTCGCGGAAGTCGGGCAGGGCCAGGTCGCGCAGAAGCAGGCCGCCGTTGGCATGGGGGTTGGCGCTCATCCGCCGGTAGGCCTTTGGGGGCAGCTCGGCCAGGGCGGGGACCAGCGTGCCGTTCGAATCGAACAGCTCCTCCGGGCGATAGCTGCGCAGCCACGACTCGAGCAGGGCGAGGTGGCCGGGGTTGGTCCGAACCTCGGAAAACGGGACCTGGTGGGCCCGCCAGGTCCCCTCCATCGGCTGGCCGTCGACCTCCTGCGGGCCGGTCCAGCCCTTGGGCGTGCGCAGGATGATCATCGGCCAGCTCGGTCGCTCGGTGACGCCGCCGGTTCGGGCCTGCTCCTGGATTCGATGGATCTCGCCCACCACCTCGTCGAGGACCGCCGCCATGCGCTGGTGCATCACGGCGGGATCGTCCCCGCTGACCAGGTATGGCCGATAGCCGTAGCCCTCCATCAGGGCCATCAACTCGTGTTCCGGGATCCGGGCGAGGACGGTCGGGTTGGCGATCTTGTAGCCGTTCAGGTGGAGGATCGGCAGCACGGCGCCGTCACGGGCCGGGTTGAGGAACTTGTTCGAATGCCAGCCGGTCGCCAGCGGACCGGTCTCCGCCTCGCCGTCGCCGACGACGCAGCAGACGACCAGGTCCGGGTTATCGAAGGCAGCACCGTAGGCATGGCTGAGGGAGTAGCCGAGCTCACCGCCCTCGTGGATGGAGCCCGGTGTCTCGGGGGCGACGTGGCTCGGGATCCCGCCCGGGAAGGAGAACTGGCGGAAGAGCCGGGCCAGCCCGGCCTCGTCCCGGCTGATGTCCGGGTAGACCTCGGAGTAGGTCCCCTCGAGGTAGGCGTTGGCCACGATTCCCGGACCGCCGTGCCCGGGTCCGATCACGTAGATCGCATTGAGGTCCCAGTTCCTGATCGCCCGGTTCATGTGGGCATAGACGAAGTTGAGACCCGGCGTCGTTCCCCAGTGGCCGAGCAGCCGGGGCTTGACCTGCTCGGGCCGGAGCGGCTGGCGCAGGAGGGGATTGGCCAGGAGGTAGATCTGGCCGACCGACAGGTAGTTGGCTGCCCGCCAGTAGGCATCCATCCGGTCGAGCTCGTCGTCGGACAGCGGCCCGGGCGCCAGCACGAGTGCCGGTTTGGTGGTTGGAGCTGGGTCTGCGGTCATCTGACACCTCGGGGCACGCTCGGATCGGCTGCGCCAAGGATGTCAGGTCGGCTGAAGCGCAGTGCAGCCGGGGCCAATCGCGACGATCATGGTCGGCATGGTGACGACAACCGAATCAACCGGCCAGACCAGCGGCCAGACCTCCGCCCCTGCCTCGATCCTCCAGCGGATCGACCGGCTGCTGCTGCCCGTCTCGATCGCCGGCCTCGTGATCGGGGCGGTGATTGTCCTGGCCGGTAGCTCGGCAGCGGGCGACAGCGTCTGGATGGCCCTGACCGTCGTGGTCGCGCTTCGCCTGACCGTGGAGATCCTCGACGCCCTGCGGCATGGCCGGGTTGGCGTCGACCTGATCGCCGTCGTCGCGATGGCCGGGGCGGTGCGCCTCGGCGAATCGCTGGCCGGAGCGGTGATCGCCGTGATGATCACGACCGGCCGTGCGCTCGAGGAGTACGCCGACGCGCGCGCCCGGCGGGAGCTTGCGGCGCTGCTCGCCCGTTCGCCCCGGGTGGTCCACCGCTACGGCCCGGACGGCCTGACCTCGCCGCCGATCGAGTCGGTCGTGCCGGGCGACCGGCTCCTGGTCAAGCCGGGCGAGGTGGTGCCCGTCGACGGGACAATCGTCGGGGAGCCGGCGATCCTGGACGAATCGGCCCTGACCGGCGAGTCACGCCCGACAACCCGGGAACCCGGCGACCAGATCGCATCGGGCACGGTCAACGCAGGCGGTCCATTCGACCTGATCACCCTGGCTAGCGCGGAGGCGAGCACCTACGCCGGGATCATCCGCCTCGTGGCGTCGGCCGCGGCATCGAAAGCGCCGTTTGTGCGTCTTGCCGACCGCTATGCACTGCTCTTCCTGCCGCTCACCTTCGGGATCGCCGGCCTTGCCTGGCTGCTCTCGGGCGACCCGGTCCGGGCCCTCGCCGTCGTCGTCGTGGCGACCCCCTGCCCGCTGATCCTGGCGGCCCCGATCGCGATCGTAGCGGGGATCTCGCGGGCGGCCGGGCGAGGGATCATCGTCAAGGGCGGCGGCGCCCTCGAGAGCCTGGCCAGGGCGAGCGTCGTCCTGTTTGATAAGACCGGCACCCTGACCTCGGGCACACCGACGGTTGCCGAGGTCGAGAGCTTCGGCTCGATCGATCCGGACGAGCTCCTCCGAATGGCGGCATCGGTCGAGCAGCTCTCGCCCCACGTCTTCGCGGCGGCGGTCGTGCGGGCGGCCCACGAACGTGGCCTGACCCTTGATCTTCCGACCGAGGTCACCGAACGTGCCGGCAGTGGGGTGACCGGCACGATCTCCGGCCTGCTGATCCAGGTCGGCCAGCCCGACTGGATCGCCGGCGGCGGACCGGCACCGGTCCAGGTCCGGGAATTGCGTCGGCGGACCGCCCTCGAGGGCTCGTCGACCGCGTTCATCGGCGTGGCCGGCGTGATCGAAGGGGCCCTGATCCTGACCGACCCAATTCGGACCGAGACACCGCGGGCGCTGCGACTGCTCCGACGAGCCGGTATCCAGCGCATCGTGATGGTGACCGGTGACGCTCCGGCCGTGGCCGAGACCGTCGGCGCAGCGATCGGCGTCGACGCGATCATGTCCGAGCGAGAGCCGGCCGAGAAGCTCGAGATCGTGGCCGCCGAACGGGCCGAGGCAGCTGGTCTCGTGGTCATGGTCGGCGACGGGATCAACGACGCGCCGGCCCTGGCCGCTGCCGACGTCGGAGTGGCCATGGGAGCGCGCGGGGCCACGGCCGCCTCCGAGGCGGCCGACATCGTGATCGTGGTCGATCGACTCGATCGGTTGGCCGAGGCGATTCGGATCGCCCGGCGGTCGCGCCGAATCGCCCTGCAATCGGTGGTCCTGGGGATGGGCCTGTCGGTCATCGCGATGGTCGCGGCTGCGTTCGGCCTGCTCGCCCCGGTGGCCGGGGCAATTCTCCAGGAAGCGATCGACGTGATCGTGATCCTGAACGCGCTGCGCGCCCTGGGTGGCGAGCGCGATCGGCGGCTGAGCGTGCCCGGTTGGCCGGAGACCGGCCCGGTCCTGCACGCAGCCCACGTCGCGTTCGGCCCGGATATCGCCCGGCTGCGACGGACCGCCGACCTGCTCGACGAGCTCGAGCCGGCAGCGGCGCTGGTTGACCTTCGAGCGATCAACACCTTCCTCGCGGGACCCTTGCTCAGCCACGAGCGCTACGAGGAACAAACCGTCTATGCCTCGGTCGCCGCCGCAGCCGGCGGCGACGACACGACGGCCCCACTGAGCCGGACCCATCGCGAGATCTTCCACCTGGTCGGCCTGTTCGGCCGGCTCGTTACGGACCTGCCGCCTGGCGGCCCGGGCGACGACGACCAGCGCGACCTGCGCCGGGTGCTCTATGGCCTCCACGCAATCCTCGAGCTGCACATGGCCCAGGAAGATGAGCTGTACCTCGCCCTCGGGGAGGCTCCCCATGGCGCCATGCCGGCGGTTGCTCATCCGTCATGAGTGACCGGGTGGCCGGCCATGGGGGCGGACAGACGAACGGGCTTGGCCGGCGGCGGCCGATCGTAATCGACTGCGACACCGGGATCGACGATGCCCTGGCCCTGCTCTACGTGTGCGCCTCGGACGATGCCGAGCTGATCGCGGTGACCTGCTGCAGTGGCAACGTCGAGGCCCACCAGGTCGCCGAGAACACCCGTGGATTGCTCGAGCTGATCGGTCGGGACGATATCGAGGTGGCCCTCGGCCGAACCGTGCCACTCGTCCGGCCGCTCGAGGTGACGCCCGAGACGCACGGCCCGCGCGGGATCGGCTACGCGGAGTTGCCGGCCGGCCGGCGACCGCTGTCCCAACGCCACGCTGCCGACCTGATTGCGCAAGAGGCTCGCCGGCGGCCCGGCGAGCTCACCCTCCTGTGCATCGGCCCACTGACCAATCTCGCCGTCGCGCTCGAGCGGGAACCGGCCCTGCCCCGGCTCCTGCGCCGGCTGGTGATCATGGGCGGCGCGTTCCGGGTGCCGGGCAACACGACCCCCGTCTCGGAGTGGAACGTCCATTGCGATCCCGATGCAGCCCGGGCAGTGCTGGCCGGCTGGGGGGCTGCGATCGGGGCCGATCCAACGATTCCCCGCCTGCTGGCCCTGGGCCTCGACGTGACCGAGCAGGCGGTTGTCCGGCCGGAGGCGGTCGTGGCCCTCGCCCGGCGGGCGGGCAGCCGTCCCGACGACGAGATTGCCCTGGAACGGGGCAAGGATCCGATGCAGGCCAGCCGATCGGTCGCCGGCAACCCGGTCGTCCGGTTCATCGCCGATGCGCTCCGGTTCTACATGGAGTTCCACGCTGCCTACGACGGCTTCTACGGGGCCTACATCCACGATCCATTGGCCGCCGCCGCTGCCCTCGATGAGACGCTCGTCCGGACCGAGTCGCTGGCCGTTGACGTGGAGACGGGCGGCGAGCTGGCCGCCGGCCAGACCATCGCCGACTTCCGGGGCCTGTGGCGGCGCCCGCCGAACGTCGACGTCGCCGTGGCGGCGGATGCCGACGAATTCCTGCGCCGGTTCATCGAGCGGGTCGGCGCGCTCGCCGAGCGGGTGGGACTAGCGGCGCAGGCCTCGGACGTGGCACCCTAGGGGCCAGGGAGTCTCGAGAGCCGGCGGACGTCCGGATCGTGCGAGCAGGTGGGTTCGGAGGATCAACTGATGGGCTGGATTTCGGGCCAGTTCACGACGCGGACGATCGTGTTGATACCGATCGCGATCGCCATCAACATCAGCCTGGGTTTTACCGTTCAGACCGTGCTCAAGCTGCCGATCTATCTCGACTCGATCGGGACGATCCTGGTGGGCGTGCTCGCCGGCCCGATCCCCGGAGCGCTCACCGGTGTCCTCTCGAACCTGATCTGGCAGGTCCTTGGCGGTAGCAACATCGGGCCGTTCGCGGTGACCGCAGGCGTGATCGGCCTGCTGGCCGGGCTGTGGGGCTATCTCGGCATCTACCGATCGCGACCCGCCTCGCCCAACCAGTTGATCGTGGCCGCCGTGATTGCGGCCGTGATCATCGGGGTGGTCGTATTCCCGATCCTGAACAACCGCGCCTACACCGACCCGAACATCGGCGGTTACCCGAGCTGGGTCTTCGGCGCAATCGTCGTGATCGGCATCCTGGCGGCAGTCATGGTCGCCGGTTTCATCCTGCTCCGGCGAGATCTCGCTGGGTTCTGGGTGGCGATCGCGGGTGTCCTGACCGGGATCGTGGCCGCCTTCGTCTCGGCGCCGATCTCGGCCTACGTCTTCGGCGGGGTGACCGGTTCCGGGGTGGATGTGATCGTGGCCGCCCTGCGCCAGGGAGGATCGGACGTGATCCATGCCTCGCTCGGCCAGGGCCTGTTCAGCGACCCGATCGACAAGACCATCACGAGTTTCGTCGTCTTCATCGTCCTGGCCGGCCTGTCACGCCGGATCGTCGCCCGGTTCCCGAACGGCGAGCGGCTGATCGGCGAGATCGTCGACTGACCATTTCGAACCTGACTTCCGTTCCGGACGATGTGCTCCGGCCGCCGGACGGGTTCTATCGCAGGCTGAATCCGGTCACAAAACTGGCGATCGCGTTGTGCACGGCCGTGCTCGCCTTCGTCGTGCGCGGCTGGTCCCCGCCGCTTGCATTACTGGTGGGCGTCGGCTTGATCGTGGCCGGGACTCACCTTGGTCGGGCCTTCCTGCCGTTCGTCCTGGCAACACTGCCGCTGCTCGCCTCGATCCTGCTGATCAACACGTTCCTGTACCCGGGCGCAACCGACACGATCCTCGTGATTGGTCCGCTCCGGGCCACGGGCAGCGGGCTGACCGTTGCCGGCCAGGCATCACTGCGGATCCTTGCCTTTGCCCTGAGTGTCGCGGTCTTCGCCCTGACGACCCCGACGGACGACCTGCTGGCCGATCTCGAGCGCCGGGGCATGGGCCGGCGCGGCTCGTTCGTGATCGGTTCGGCGTTCCAGGCCATCCCCCGCCTTGCGACCCGGGCTCGCGAAGTGGCCGACTCGCAGCGGGCCCGCGGGCTGGACACAGAAGGTTCAGCCTGGCGCCGGATCCGGGGGATCGTGCCGCTGGCCGGCCCGCTGATCACGGGCGCGCTGTCGGAGGTGGAGGAACGAGCGATGGCCCTCGAGGCACGGGCGTTCTCGGCGCCCAGGCGGCGCGCGACCATCCGACCGATGCCCGACAGCCGGGTGCAGCGGATCGGCCGCTGGTTGCTCGTGGGGATCACGCTGGCCCTGGTCCTGGCCACGTTCACGGGCAGGCTCGCGCTGCCGTGACGGTCCTGACCCTCCAGGACGTGCGCTACCGCTACGCCGGGGCGAGCGCCTGGGCGCTCGACGGGATCGACCTGGCGGTGGCGCCCGGGGAGGTCGTGGGGCTGACCGGAGCCAACGACGCGGGCAAGTCCACGGTCTGCCTGGTGGGGGCCGGCCTGGCGCCCGGGGCAATCGGCGGGAGGCTCGAAGGCACCGTCCTGATCGACGGCACCCCATCGAGCGAGCTGCCCTCGTATCTCGCGGCGCAGCGCTGCGGGATCCTCTTCCAGAATGCGACCACCCAGCTCACGGGTACCACGGCCACGGTCTGGGAGGAGGTCGCCTTCGGCCCGCGCAACCTGGGCCTCGAGGTCGAGGCGATCGTCGAGCGGGTGGCCTGGGCGCTCCGCCTCGCGCGCGTCGAGCACCTTTCCGGACGCCAGCCCGATCGGCTGTCCGGGGGACAGGCCCAGCTCGTTGCCCTCGCCTCGTTTCTCGCCCTACGACCGCAGATCCTGGTCCTCGACGAGCCGACCAGCCAGCTCGACCCGGCCGGTACAAGGTTGGTCGGTGAGACCCTGGCCGGTCTTGCCAGGGACAGCGGCACCGCCCTGCTGATCGTCGAGCACAAGACGGACCTGCTTGAATCGCTGTGCACCCGGGTCCTGGTGCTTGAGGCCGGCCGGATCGTGCTGGACGGACCGGCTGCCGCTGTACTCGCGGACGAGCGGCTCGCCGGCTACGGCGTCGAGGCCCCGTCCCGGGTACGCCTGGCTCGCGCCCTGCGATCAGGCGGCCTGGAACCGGACGTCGCACTCGACGGCAGGCCCGGGCGTTGATCGAGCTCCGGGCCCTCGTTCACGTCTATCCCGATGGGACCCGGGCGCTGGACAATGTCGACCTGCGGATCGCCTCGGGTGAGCGGTTGGCGATCATCGGCCAGAACGGAAGCGGCAAATCGACCTTGGTGCGCCATCTCAACGGGCTGCTCCGGCCCACCTCGGGCGAGGTGTTCGTGGCCGGGCGCTCGACCGATGATCAGCGGGTGGCCGAGCTGGCGGCCCAGGTCGGGCTGGCCTTCCAGGATCCGGATCGCCAGATCTTCGCCGGCCGGGTGCGAACCGAGGTCGGCTTCGGACCGCGCAACCTGGGGCTGCGTGGGACGAGCCTCGACGCGGCCGTTGCCGGCGCCCTGGCGGCGGTCGGCCTGTCCGACCAGTCAGAGCGGAATCCGTACGACCTGGGATTCTCGAAGCGGAAGCTGCTGGCCCTCGCCTCCATCCTGGCCATGGGCACGCCGGTGGTGGTCCTCGACGAGCCGACGACCGGCCAGGACCTGCGCGGGATCGAGCGGATCCAGGCGATCGTCGGGGACCTGTCGGCCGCCGGCCGGACCGTCATCGCAATCAGCCACGACATGCGCTTCGTGGCCGAGACATTCGCCCGGGTCGTGGTCATGCGTGCCGGCCGGGTGGTCCTCGACGGAACCCCGGCCGATGTCTTCGCCGAGGCCAATTGGGATGCCCTGGCGAAAACCTGGGTCGAACCACCGCTGGCGGCCCGGGTCGGCGCTCGGCTGGGGCTCGGCCCGACGCCGACGGACGCCGCGGTGGTCGACGCCCTGCTCGGCCGCCCGGCCTGAGCCGGCCGCTTCAGCGCCCTGCTGGGCAGGTCCCGACGGGCGGCCCCCAATGGCCCACGTCCTTGGGGCCATTCGGCACTTCGGCCCATGGCCCGCTGCGAACAGACTCGGGTCAGTCGCAGGAGGTGCGCGATGCGTGTTGTATTGGCAATTGATGGGTCGATCCCGGCCGACCGTGCCCGCGACCTGCTGGCCAAGCTGGACCTTCCCGCCGAATCCCGGATCCGGGTCGTGGCCGTGCTCGACGATGGCCCGGCTGTCGTCGGGATCGACTGGCAGGAGAATGTGCCCGGCACGACATACGGGCCTGAAGGCCGTCGGGCCCACCTGATGACTGCCCTCGAGACGGCCACCCTGGCGCTCGAGAGCGCCGGTCACAGCGGCGTCGATTCGGTGCTCCTGCGCGGCCGGCCAGCGCGCGCGATCATCGATGAAGCCCGTGATTTCGAGGCCGACCTGGTCGTTGTCGGGCATCGAGGGCGGGGGGCCGTGGCCACGATGCTCCTCGGATCCACCTCGACCGAGGTTGTCGAGCATGCCCCGTGCCCGGTCCTGATCGTGCGCGAGCCCAACCTGGGCAGTGCGCTGCTCGCCGAGGACGGCTCCGAATCGAGTCATGAAGCGGTTGGTGTCGTGGCCCGTTGGCCGATCTTCGAGCGCCTCCCGATCACCGTCGTGAGCGTGGCCGAGGTCGATATCCCGGTCACGATGGAGGTCCAGCTCGGCCTCTACGAAGAGGTCATGAAGTCGTACATGGAGTCGGCCGAGATGGCCCGGACGGAGACCCAGCGGATCGCGATGCGAGCCGCCGATACGCTCACCGAAGCGGGCCGGAAGGTGCAGGTCGATGTTCTTGAAGGCTCCCCGGCGACCAGCATCGTCGACGCGGCCCGAGCCCACGCCGTTGATCTCGTGGTCATGGGCACCCGTGGCCACACCGGCCTGGCCCGGATCGCGCTCGGCGGAACGGCCCGTAGCGTCATGCTCCACGCACCGTGCTCGGTCCTCGTCGTTCGGGGCAGACCGGCAGCGCCTGAAGCCAGGATTGCTGCGTCCGCCTAGGCGATCAACCGGCCAACGCGACCTCGAAGACCTCGCCGCTCACGATCCGCCACGCCCGGACGCCGGGCTCGCCGGTGGCCTGGTCCGCTTCGGACTCGGCCAGCGACACGAGCAGGTAGAGCGCCTCCGGGTAGAAGGCCAGCCCGATGTCGGTCGGCGACGGGCGAGCCGGGGTGTGGGTGTGGGAATGGACGATCCCCCAGATCTCCTCGTCGTTGGCTTCCGCCTCGAGGGTCACCTGGAGCAACTCGCCCGAGTCGATCTCGTAGCGCAGGGGCGAAGCCGCAGCGTTACGGGTGGCGATAAAGCGCAGCGCACGCCCAGCGTCGGCTGCCGGCCCGGACCCGACGATCAGCCCACAGGCCTCATTGGGATAGTCGACCCGGGCCTGTTCGATGATGGCGGCCCGGATCGCCGCGGGCAATTCAGCCGAGGCCGGCCCGGGGTGGCTCACCACCAGTTCACGCCGCCTTCGAGGTCGGCTTCCATTTCGTCCAGGTCTCGATTGAACGTGCCGGCCGAAAGGTATTTCCAGCCGCCATCGGGCAGCAGCGCAACGATCGTCCCGCTGGTCATCGTGCGAGCCTCGCGGGCCGCGGCGACGAGGACGGCGCCGCACGAGGGACCGGCGAAGATCCCCTCGCGGTCGACCAGGTCGCGCAGGGCCGCGATCGCGTCGCGGTTGCTCACGAGGTACTTCGCGTCGAGCAGGCTGGGATCGAGGATCTCCGGCACGAAGCCGTCGTCGAGCGAGCGCAGGCCCTGGACGTTCTCGCCCGGCAGCGGCTCGACGGCCACGATCCGGACGCCGGGCTTGGCCCGCTGGAAGAAGTGGGCGACCCCCATCAGGGTTCCGCCCGTGCCCAGGCCGGCCACGAAGACGTCGACCTCCGGACAGTCGGCCAGGATCTCCGGACCGGTCGTGGTTTCATGGGCGCGTGGATTGGCCGGGTTGCCGTACTGGTAGGGCATGACGAAGCGGGGGTCCTTGGCCACGAGGTGCTTGGCCAGGGCGATTGCCCCGTTGCTGCCGAGGTGGCCGGGCGAATCAATCACCTCGGCCCCGAAAAGCGCGGCCAGCTGGCGCCGTTCCTGGGTCACGTTGTCGGGCATGACCAGGGCGACCCGGTAGCCCTTCCGTCGGCCGATCATCGCCAAGGCGATCCCGGTGTTGCCTGAGGTGGGCTCGAGGATGATCGAATCGGCGGTGAGCCGGCCGGACTCCTCGAGATCGGCGATCAACGCCCGGGCGACCCGGTCCTTGACCGAGCCGGTCGGGTTCATCATCTCGAGCTTGGCGAAGATCCGGACGGCCGGGTTGGGCGACATCCGGGGGATCTCGACCAGGGGCGTATGCCCGATCGCGTCGAGGATGCTGTCGTACCGACCGCCGTGTGGGCTGAGCGCCTCGTGAGCGTGCTCGTGCTCGTGGGTGCTCGACGAGCCCGGCGCGGCTTCGCTCAGCGTGACCATCGGACCGCGCTGCCGGTCGCTCGCCGGGTCGCCCCACCGGCCATTGCCGGCAGGAGGCGGACTTCGTCGGCCGCTGCAACCGGGGTCGCCTCGCCGTCGAGATACCGAATGTCCTGCCCGTTGAGGTATACGTTGACGAAGCGGTTGAGCCCGCCGTCGGGCGTCCGGATCTGAGACCCAAGCGAGGGATGCGCGCCGATCAGGGCGTCGATCACCTCGCCCACGGTGGCCCCCGACAGGTCGAGCTGCTTGGCTCCGCCGGCCGCCGCCCGGAGGACCGGCGGGATCCAGACCGTG
>JBBRIM010000015.1:0-22747 GCA_038221095.1 Candidatus Limnocylindrales bacterium | reverse complement strand
GTGGAAGATCGTCACGCGGCTCGGGCAGCACTGGCGGGTCCTCAACGGCGGGGCCACCCTCATGGCCCTGGTCCTGGGCGGCGAGACGTTCCGCGACGGGGTCCTCGTCAGGCGGCCACCGCAGGACCTGGAGGAGGAGGAGGATGTGCGAGCAGCCTGATCACGTCAACCCGGAAGGGAGTTTCCACGCAGGTTGACAAAAGCTCGCCACGGCAAGGGGCGAGATCGTAACGGACTCGATGTTGACGCTCCCGCTGCGGCGGCTACTTCTTCGGAGCCGTCTTTCGAGGGCGTCCCCGATGCGCGGTCTTCTGGTGTGGACGGCCACCCCATCCCGCCCCAGGCTGAGCGATTCCGGTCTCGACATCGATCCCATGCCGGAAGAGGTGGCTCGGGTCAAGTGTTGCCCCGACGGCTTCGCCACGCGAGGCCCCGAGGCGGAGGAGCGAGCTCGGGGTGCAGTCGACGAACCCCGGGTCCATCACCGCCTGGTTCGTGCCCGGACGAACCCGCGGCTTGAGCAGGAGGCCATTGCGATTGCTTTCATTTAGATCGTTGACACGTGTGGAGTTGGACCGTATGTTACAACTGTCGCAGGCAATCGTAACTATGTGAGTGGCAGGATCCGTGATCGAGCGCATCGAGCCCACTGTTGCTGATGCTTTTGCGCACGAGCGCCGAGACAGCATCGCGCGGCTCGTCCAGGAGCAGCGACGAGCCAGGGTGAGCGATCTCGCGGACCGATTCGCGGTGTCGGCCGTGACCGTCAGGAAGGATCTACTCGTCCTCCAGGGCGAGGGTCGCCTGGTCCGCACACATGGCGGCGCGATCGCGACTGGGGAACGGCCCACCGAGGGTCTGTTCGACATGCGGGAGCGCTTGCAGGCTGCCGAGAAGACGCTCATCGGTGCCGCAGCGGCCAACCTCGTCGTCGACGGCGAGAGTATCGCGCTGGATGCCAGCACGACTGCGCTCAGCCTCGCGCGTCAGCTCAAGGCGCGTAAAGGATGGGACCGGCTGACTGTTATCACGAACGGGCTTCGGATCGCTCTCGAGCTCGCGGGTTCCCCCGGGATCACCGTGGTGATGCCCGGAGGTACGGTCCGCTCGGAGGCGATGTCGCTCGTGGGCGGCCTCGGCAACGCCGCCTTCGGGCAGATCAACGTCCAGAAGGCCTTCGTGGGTGCGGTCGGCTTCACCATCGGATCCGGGCTCAGTGATGCAACAGAGGAAGAGGCCCTGACCAAGCGCTCCTTCGTCGCCGTTGCGCGGGAGGTTATCGCGATCGTCGACCACACGAAGTGGGGTCGAGTTGCCTTCGCGACGTTCTGTCCCACCGACCGGATCAGCGCCGTGGTGACCGGCGGAGACGCCCCTGCGGACATGGTGCGCGATCTGCGCTCCTCCGGGATCGACGTCCGTTTCGTTGGGGCCAATGCGGGAACCTCGCTTGCCACCTTGAGGGGCACGGGAGTGCGCGTGAGGCGGGCCTCCGGGAAGGGGCAGGTGACGGCCAACGAGGAATAGGAGGCTTGTTGCGAAATCCAAGGCGGTGCTGCCAGTGCTCCGGCAAGCCAATAGCCGAACTGATTCCGGGCAAAGGAGGAGATAAGGATGCATACAAAGATCTTGGCTCGAGGGAATCTGGGACTCCTGGCGGGCGTGGTTGTCACCATGCTGGTGGGAGCCTGCGGCGCGACCTCGCAGGCCTCTGCGACCCCGCAGGCCTCTGCGACGGCGCAGGCCGCGACCCCGCAGGCCTCTGCGACGGCGCAGGCCGCCACGCCGCAGGCCACCCCCGAGAAGATGACGCTGAAAGTCTGGATCGCCGGCGAGTCGGGCACGGTCAACGCGCAGACCAAGCTTCTGGATGAGTACCGGAAGCTGAACCCCAACGTTACGATCGAGACGACCTTCCAGGGTACCGAACTGACCAACCCCTCGCTCCTTCCGGCCCTCGGCTCAGGTAGCGGGCCCGATATCTGGGCAGGCGGTACAGGACCCGGCCAGCCGGCCTCCATTATCAATGCCGGATACGCGCTCGATCTCTCCCCGTACTACTTCAAGTACGGCTGGGACAAGGTCATCCCGCCGACGGTCGTGGACTACACCTCGTCGGGCGGAAAGCTCTGGGCGCTCGGCGATAGCGTCGAGACGACGATGTTCTT
This sequence comes from Candidatus Limnocylindrales bacterium, assembly GCA_038221095.1. GTDB lineage: Bacteria > Chloroflexota > Limnocylindria > Limnocylindrales > CSP1-4 > Palsa-1033. The sequence goes on along the minus strand of JBBRIM010000015.1, from coordinate 20,579 downwards.
CTACAACAAGACCATCTTCGCAAAGGTGGGCGTGAGCGTCCCGACGACCTGGGCCGAATTCATCGCCGCGTGTGACAAGCTGAAGGCGGCTGGCTACAAGACGGTCATCGGCCTCGCTGCCGCGGACAAGTGGCCGATCTCGCACGAGCAGGCGTGGCTCTGGGGCGACGCTGCGGGACCGGATGGCATCAACAACGTGATGTTCGGCAATGGGCGCTGGGATGACCCGGTCTTCGTCGACGCGATGCAGACGCTCGTGGACTTGGGCAAGGCAGGTTACTTCGGCCCCAATCCTCTCGCCGTCGGCTTCCAGGACTACATCAACAAGTTCTGGCGCGGTGAGATTCCGATGACCTTCACGGGCACCTTCGTCATCGGGGATGGTCTCACCGCGATTGGCGCCGACAAGATGAATGACTTCGGTGCCTTCGCGGCTCCGAACCCGGTCGCTGGCAAGCCCATCTATCCGTCGGAGGATATCGGGAGCGGCTGGTACATCTACTCCAAGTCGGCGCACCCGGATCAGGCGGCCGACCTCCTGAACTTCATGTTCTTCCGCCCGGAGAGCCGCAAGCTCCTTCTCGAGGACGCCCTGATCCCGGTGGGCTCGCTCGATCTTGCTGGTGTGAACCTCCCCTCACTCCAGCAGGCTGCGTTGACGATCAACGACCAGAACCGCGCCAACGGGACGATCCACGCCTTCCTTGACACGGTCATGCCGGCGAACACAACCGACCTGACCTATGACGGCCTCCAGGCCCTGCTGGCTGGCAAGATGACACCTTTGGAATTCTGCCAGAGCATCGAGAAGGCATGGGAGGCGGCAAAGGCCAAGGGCGACATTCTGAAGCCGGGAGGGGTTGTGAAGCCCTAGGATCACGGGGCCCTCTTTGTGGCCCGGGCCACCTGTGAGCCACGTAGCCATTGCCAGTTCAGAGGCCATTGGCCGGTGATTCGGGATCACCGGCCAATGGCCACACTGTCAATCGACACACGAAGGCATGCGGAGTGCTCAACGCTCGCTGGTGAACGGGCGTTGCGAACGAACGGATCATCGTGGAGTCTCGGATAGACGAGATGGCGACTCTGCCCCGGCGTCAACGCTGCGCTGCCGAACGGATCGGTGGCCCGCCCGACGCCCTATGACCAAGCCAAGGCGGTCCGTGCCGGCTCAATCGCGGGGCGGCTCGGGGAACCCAGGCTCTTCCGCGCCAAAGGAGGCGATTGCGGGATGTTGAGGCAAGAGGTGCGAGCAACGGAGCCAACCCCTGGCGCCAACCGGCTGCTCTCAGGTCAGACTCGACGCCGCTTGAATAACCATCTCGTGGCATACCTCTTCGTGCTTCCGGCGGTCGCTCTCTACGCGACGTTCGTGCTGCGGCCCGTAGTCGATGTGTTCACGCTCTCCGTCTACGAATGGGACGGCATCTCGCCAGTGCGAGACTGGGTTGGCCTTGACAACTTCACCAAGCTTCTGACGGACCCGATCTTCTGGCAGGCGTTCCAGCACAATCTCCTGTGGCTGGTGATCTTCGTCTCCTTCAACGTCGGGGTGGGCTTGATCGCCGCGGCCCTGTTGTCCACTCGCATCAAGGCGCGATTCCTCTTTCGGCTGGGCTACTTCCTCCCGGTGATTCAAGCCTCGATCGTGACGGCCATGATCTGGCGGTGGATCTATGCTCCCGACGGGCTCTTGAATTCAGCCTTGGGGGCAGTCGGACTTGGCGACCTGGCAATCGGATGGCTTGGCGACTTCACCTTTGCTCTCCCCGCCCTCGCGGTCGCGGCCTGTTGGGCATCATTCGGCCTCAGCGTCGTCATCTTCCTCGCTGGATTGCAGGGGGTCGATCAGACGCTCTACGACGCCGCGCGCGTAGATGGCGCGAATTCTCGCCAACTCCTTCGGTACGTGACAATTCCAGCCCTCCGTAACACAACGACTGTGGTCGTGCTGCTGCAGATGATCGCTGCATTTCAGACCTTCGACATCATCTGGGCAACGACCCAGGGAGGGCCGGTCCGAGAAACGGAGATGCTTGCAACCTACATGTATAAGAGAGGGTTTCAGCAGGGCGAGTTCGGTCAGGGTGCGGCTATCGCCGTGGTCCTCTGTGGGATCGTCCTCGCGTTCTCAGCGGTATACCTAGTGCTGCAGGAGCGAGGCAATGACTGACGTGGCCAGCGCACCCCATGGCCACGCGTTGCGTTCCGTGGCACAGCGCGCTCGAAGGATCGGAGATCGGACGCTGCTCTACACCGTCCTTGTCGGGTTGCTCGTGTTTGCGGTATTGCCCTTGGTCCTCGCATGGTTCACAGCCTTCAAGACCAGCGGTCAGTTGCTCGTCAATCCGTGGGGCCCGCCAATCCCTCCGAACATTGACAATATTGGCCAAGCATGGACGGCCGGCCACTTCGACGTCTACTTCAGAAACAGCGTGGTCATCACGGCCGGATCCGTCATTGGAATGGTGGTTGTCTCTTCGCTGGCCGGATACGCTCTGGCACGTATGAAGTTCGTGGGGCAACGCGTGTTGCTCCTGCTCTTCCTTATCGGGCTCACGATTCCCACGACCGCGATCATTCTCCCGTTGTATCTGACGGTACGTGATTTCGGCCTGCTCGACACTCCTGGCGGCGTCATCGTTGCCCACATTGCAACGGGGATGCCGATCTTCATCTTCATCATGCGGTCGTTCTTCAAGGCATTGCCGCGCGAGATTGATGATGCGGCGCGCGTGGACGGCTGTGCGGAATTTGGTGTCTTCTGGCATGTGATGCTTCCACTCGCCAGGCCCGGGCTACTGACGGTCGCCCTCCTCGAAACCCTGTGGAGCTGGAACAATCTCCTCCTGCCTCTGGTGCTCCTTCCGACGGAACAGCATCGAACGCTGCCCGTCGGGCTGCTGTTCTACCAGGGCCGCTATTCAGTCAACTATCCGCTCGCGTCCGCAGGTGTCCTGATCATCTCCGTTCCGATCATCGTTCTGTTCTTCTTCTACCAGAGGCACTTCGTCGCCGGCCTGACCGGAGGCGCGGTGAAGGGCTAGGGCGTGGCCGGCGTCGGGTGTTTGCGGCGATTGAGGCTGCAGGCGCGCCAGGGTGATCTGCTTCGAAGGCACCGATGTTCAGTCCGACACCTCGCGGCGTCGCTGGGTGACAGAAGTCGCTGAGGTTAGCTGTCAGCAACGCAAACTGCCGGGATGATCATTGCGAACCCAACCAAGACAGCTTCGACAGGAGCGGTAACTGTGCAGACCAAGCCGCGGGTCCTGGTTGACCCGCACGGCCGACGGATGGAGGAGATCTTCTCGCCCGCTGACCTCGCGCGCCTCCATGCCACAGTCGACGTTGTCTGGGGGCAGAACGAGGCGATGCCGATCAGCGCGGCTCTCGAGGCGATCGAAGACGCCGTGGCGATCGTGTGCACGGGGTGGCGGTATGGGGGGTTGCCCGAGCGTGCAGGCAACCTGCGCGCGATCATTGACGTCGGCGGAGGCTTTCCGCGGGCCCTGGACTACGAGTGGTGCCACCGGCACCACATTCGCGTCCTCACGGCCGCCCCTGCCTTCGGCCCGCAGGTCGCGGAGATGGCGTTGGGGCTCGCGCTGGCGGCGAGCCGCGAGATCGTGGTCGGCGATCAGGCGATGCGCGTGGGCGAGGAGCTCTGGCAACACGCGGGCAATGCGACGACCTTCCTGCTTTACCGCCAGCCAGTCGGCTTCATAGGGTACGGGAGTCTTGCCCGCTGCCTGAAGCCGTTGCTTGCGCCATTCGGCAACCCGATCTCTGTTTACGATCCGTGGCTTGCCGACGGGTATCTCCGCAGTCAGGGCGTTCGGCCTGTCTCGCTCGAGGAACTCGTCCGCACGTCACAGGTGATCTTCGTCCTGGCGGCGCCAACATTGGAAAACCGCGCGCTACTGTCGCGCGAAGTTCTCGAGCAGATTCGCCCGGGAGCGGTGCTGGTTCTGATCAGTCGAGCGCACGTGGTTGACTTTGACGCGTTGACCGAGCTCGTGCTGGAAGGCCGCTTCAAGGCCGCGATCGATGTCTTCCCGACGGAGCCGCTTGCGCTGGATCATCCGATTCGTCACGCCAGCGGCGCAGTCCTCTCCGCTCATCGAGCCGGAGCGGTCAGGGAAGGCCTCTGGGAGCTCGGCGAGATGGTCGTCGACGACCTGGAGGCGATCGCTCGCGGGCTACCGCCGCAGCGACTGCAGGTCGCCGCGCCTGAGCTCGTTGGCCGACTTCCCTAGACCTGGGTTCCGTCCCCAGGTGTTGAGGTGCCGGAAGATCGCCGACGTGCGGTAGACATGATGAGCCCCAGCAGGCGCTGCTCCGTGTGATGGTGTCAAACGGAGCAGCGCTACGAGGTAATGGATCAGCATGCAGCCGAGTGGTGTGCCCGCCCGAGTGGAGACGGCCTTCCGGACCCTGCTCGCGCGTCCGTATGGGAGCCAGCGGTGACAATTGTGTCTCAGGCAGTCGGAGATGGCCGCGTTCCCCGCAGCGACATCGTCGTGATGGACGTCCGCTTCGAGCACCATCGCGAGGCGGTGGGGATCGGGGAGCGGAGGCCGCGAATTAGCTGGAAGGTGACGACTGGGGGGCACGGCTGGTCACAGGAGGCCTTCGAGGTGGAGGTCGTCGACCCGGCCTCCGGCCGAACCATCTCCACCGGTCGAGTCGAGTCGGCGGAGTCCGTCCTGGTTGGGTGGCCAGGCCCGGATCTTGGTTCCCGTGGGCGACGCGCTGTCTCGGCGAGAGTCTGGGGGCGGGACGACGCGCGACCCTCGGCGTGGAGCGAGCCGGCAGAGGTGGAGGGAGGCCTCCATGACGGCGCGGACTGGGCGGCGGTTCTCATCACTCCCGATTGGGATGAGGACACAGGCATCGACCAGCCTCCGGCGCTGTTTCGAAGGGAGTTTCCGGCTGCTGAGGGCGTCGTCGCCGCACGCCTGTATGTGACGGCGCACGGCGTCTACGAGGCAGAGGTCAACGGCGTGCGGGTCGGCGACCACGTGCTGGCTCCGGGCTGGACAAGCTACCACCACCGACTCCGCTACCAGACCTTCGACGTCACAGCCCTGATCAAGACCGGTAGCAATGCCGTGGGCATCATCGTCGGCGACGGCTGGTTCCGCGGTCACCTTGGGTTCCGGGGCGGGCAACGCAACGTGTATGGCGACCGACTCGCTCTGTTCGCCCAACTTGAGATCCGGTACGCCGATGGCAAGTCGGACTGCATCGCCACCGATGGTCAGTGGCGCACTGCGCACGGACCCATTCGGTCCAGCGGGATCTACGCGGGTGAGATCTACGACGCCCGTCTTGAGCGCCAGGCGTGGTCGCAACCCGGGTATGACGACGACGGCTGGGTCGGCGTGCGGACCCAGTCGCTCGATACGGCCCAACTGGTGACGCCGACGGGCCCGCCGATCCGGCGCATCCAGGAGGTCATGCCTGTCGCGATAACGACCTCGCCGTCGGGCCGGACGATACTCGACTTCGGACAAAACCTGGTCGGGTGGCTGCGAATCAGAGTGAACGGCGACACGGGCACGACCGTTACGCTGCGCCACGCGGAGGTCCTTCAGGACGGCGAACTCTGTACGCGTCCCCTCCGACTGGCGGCCGCGACTGACAGATACACGCTGCGCGGCGGCGGAGTCGAAGAGTGGGAGCCGCGCTTCACGTTCCATGGGTTCCGCTATGCGGAGATAGACGGCTGGCCGGGTGCGCTGGCGTCCTCCGACGTGCGTGCGGTCGTCATTCACACCGACATGGAGCGAACCGGGTGGTTCGAATGCTCGGATCCTCTACTGAATCGCCTCCATGAGAACGTCGTGTGGAGCATGCGAGGGAACTTCGTCGACATTCCCACGGACTGCCCGCAGCGCGACGAGCGCCTCGGATGGACAGGAGACATCGCCGCGTTCGCGCCCACCGCGTCGTTTCTATACGAGTGCGCGGGAATGCTCACCTCGTGGCTCTTGGATCTTGCCGCCGAGCAGCAGCAGTACGGTACGGTTCCGAACTACGTGCCGTGGCTGCCGCTCGTTCCGGCTACGCCGACGGCGGCATGGGGCGATGCCGCGGTTGTCGTGCCGTGGGTGCTCTACCGACGGTATGGCGATCGAGAGATCTTGCGAGCGCAATATGCAAGCATGACCGCGTGGGTCGACCAGGTCGCCTTGATCGCATCCGGGTCGCACCGGTGGGACAGCGGGTCCCAGTTAGGAGACTGGCTGGACCCCGCGGCGCCGCCCGACCGACCAGACGCCGCCCGGACTGACCGCTATCTCATCGCCACGGCCTACCACGCCCTGACCGCGCAGATCGTTGCCGACGTCGCGACGGTCCTAGGTCGCGACGGCGACCACCAGCGCTACGTTGAACTGGCCGCCTTGGTGCGGACGGCCTTTGCCGATGAGTTCGTCTCACCGACCGGCCGGCTGATCAGTGACGCACAGACCGCCTACGGCATCGCCTTGCAGTTTGACCTGCTGCCCCATCCCGGGCAGCGTGAGCGTGCCGGGCGGCGTCTCGTTGAACTTGTGCGGCAGGAGGATCACCGCATCGGGACCGGCTTCGTCGGAACGCCAGTCATCTGCGACGCGTTGACGGCTATCGGCGAGCCTGACGTGGCCTACCGCCTGCTGATGCAGCGGGAGTGCCCGTCCTGGCTCTACCCGGTGACCATGGGCGCGACGACGATCTGGGAGCGCTGGGACAGCATGCTCCCCGATGGCCAAGTCAATCCCGGCCAGATGACCTCATTCAACCATTACGCGCTCGGGGCGGTGGCTGATTGGCTGCACCGCACCGTGGCCGGTCTTGCGCCTGCTGACCCAGGTTACCGGCGCATCCTCGTGGCGCCGCATCCCGGGGGAGGGCTGACGCACGCAGCGGCGGCCCACGAGACACCGTACGGCCGGGCCGAGGTGCAGTGGCGGCGCGCAGGCAGTTCGCTCATTCTCGATGTGACGATCCCGCCGGGGGCGACCGCCCTTGTCCAGCTGCCCGACCAGACCGATGCGCCGGTCGAGGTTGGTACCGGTCGACACACCTTCACATGCGCGTTCCGGGCGCCCGAGGATGACCCTGGGGCATGCTCCAGGCAGGACCCTTGAGCTGCCCCAGCGGGTGCGAGCCCCTCCAGGCGGGAGAGTGGGAGTGGAACGCCCAGTACGTCTGGATCGGGCTCCTCACGCTCGCCGGGGTCGCGGCGTACTCCGTGGACTGGCGCGGCATCGCAGCACGGCTTCGGGTTGGCGGGCGCACCAGCAAGGCAGGTGTGGCGTGACCAGGCTCCTCTCGCATCCGCTCACGCCGAACTTCATCTCGGCGGCGTGCCTGGCCCACGAAGCAGAGGGCATCGAGTTCCACCGGGTCGCCCTGGGGCGGCAAGCCACCGATCGCTACATCTTCCTGATCGAGGACACCAGGATCGACCCCGACCTGTCGGCCGCCGACGTGGGGATGGTCGTGATGGCGCCGCTGCTGCTCCAGGACCAGGACGGCGGCCAGGTGACCATGCTCGCCGCTCCCCGCGGGTGGCCGCCGGCATGAACCGGCCCACCTCCTGACGCATTCGCAACGAGGTACGCACCGCATGATCAGCGAAGTGACCCCGGCGCCCGGTGAGACGGCCCGGCCACGCGTGAAGGACCTGATCCGCATGGCCGCGGAGGTCCGGCTCCAGATCGTCAGGTCGATGGGACCCGGCAAGTTCCACCACTTCGGTGGGTCGCTCTCCGAGACCGACCTTATGGTCGCCCTCTACCACTACAAGCTGCGCCTCCGACCGGAGGACCCGACCTGGCCGGATCGCGACCGGTTCATCCTGAGCAAGGGACATTCGGTGCCCGCGCAGGACGTGTGCATGGCGCGGCTGGGGTTCTTCCCGCTCGACGACCTGGGCGGGCTCAAGACCCTCGGCAGCCCGCTCCAGGGTCACCCGGACATGCGCAAGACGCGCGGCCTGGAGGCAAACACGGGCTCGCTCGGGATGGGGCTGTCGGTCTCCAACGGGCTCGCGCTCGCCGCCCGCGCCCGGGGCCTCGACTACCGCGTCTTCGTGATGATGGGCGATGGCGAGCTGATGGAGGGTCAGGTCTGGGAGGCGGCGATGACCGCCGGCCACTACCGCCTCGACCATGTCACCGCGATCATCGACCGCAACGGCCTGCTGACCTCGGGCCGCACCGAGGACCGCAAGGGCCTCGAGCCGCTGGCCGACAAGTGGCGGGCCTTCCGCTGGAACGTGCTCGAGATCGACGGCCACGACATGGCCGCGATCTGCGACGCGCTGGACACCGCCACGGGCACCCCGGGCAAGCCGACGGTGATCATCGCCTCCACGGTCAAGGCGCGCGGCGTGCCGTTCCTGGAGAACCAGGCCAGCAGCCACAACGCCATGATCACGCCGGAGCAGTACGAGGAGGCCGTCCGGATCCTCCAAGCCAATCTCACAGCCCTGGAGAACTCCTGATGGTCACGCTGCGCGGCACGCGCGACGGCTACGGCGACGCGCTGGTCGAGCTGGGCAAGAGCAACGATCGCATCGCGGTCCTCGATGCCGACTTGTCCCGGTCGACCCGCTCCTTCGACTTCGGAAGCCTGTTTCCCGAACGCTTCGTCGAGATGGGGATCGCGGAGCAGGACATGGTCAGCACGGCCGCCGGGCTCTGCCTGGGCGGGTTCATCCCCTTCGCCAACTCGTTCGCGATCTTCATCGTGGGCCGGGCCTTCGACCAGACCCGCCAGCAGATCGCGCTCGCCAAGCTGAACGTCAAGCTCGCCGGCTCGAGCGCCGGGCTGACCCAGGGCCCCGACGGGGCCACGCACCAGTCCGTGATCGACGTCTCACTGATGCGCAGCCTGCCCAACATGACGGTCATCGTCCCCTCCGATGCGGAGGAGGCACGCCTCGCGACGATCGCCGCCGCGGAGTACGTGGGACCCGTCTACCTGCGCCTCAGCCGGTATGACACGCCCGTCTGGCGAGAGCCGGGTCGGCCGTTCGCCGTCGGCGAGGCCGAGGTGCGCCGGCCGGGGCGCGACATCACGATCGCGTCAACCGGCGTGCTCTACGGCAAGGTCCTCGAGGCGGTGGACATCCTCGCGAGCGAGGGGATCGAAGCCGAGGTCCTCAACGTCCACACCGTCAAGCCGATCGACGCCGCCGCGATCATCGCCTCCGCCAGCCGCACGGGTGCGATCCTCACCTTCGAGGAGCACAGCATCATCGGTGGGCTCGGATCCGCGGTTGCCGAGGTCCTGGCCGAGGGACGGTGCAATGTGCCGTTCCGCCGGATGGGCGTCCTCGACACCTTCGGAGAGTCGGGGACCGCCGAGCAGCTCCTCGAGCTCCACGGCCTCACGCCGGCGCGGATCGTCGAGACGGCGTGCGAGCTCATCGCTGCCAAGTAGCGGGAGCCCCGGGTCGGGCCGACACACGCGGAACTCTGTCCCATGTCGGAAGGCGATTGAGGTCACCGGGTCGCGGCCTCTGTCCATGGGGCGTGTGGCCGATGTGTCTGCTGGACGCGACCCGGATGGGGGTCATCTCCTCGGTCGCGCTGCGTGAGTGAGCCGCCCGTCGTAGTCCGCCCCCTGCTCGGCAGCAAGGGGGAATGTGAGGGGTCGGCCGTCACGCTGCGAACGATAGAGGGCGGTGAAGAGTTCCACCACGCGTCGGCCGCTCTCGGCGTCGACCGCGGGCGGGCGGTTCTCGATGATCGCCCCGAGGAAGTCCTCGATCTGGCGCTCGTGGTAGAAGGTGAGCGGGTCCTCCTGCTGGGCGGCCCTCCGGTCCTCTTCCTGCCAGACCGGCAGGAGGTCCTGCTCGCCCGGGATCGTCCAGAGGTCGTTGATCGGCGGGTCGACCTCCGTGGTGATGCCGGAGATGAACATGGAGCCACCCTCCGTCTGCACACCAACGGTGGCGCCATTCGACCCGTGAACGTGGATCCGGCCGTAGAGGCCGGGGTTCTGCGAGTTGCTCAGCATGAGCGTCGCGAGCGCCCCACTCTGGAAGCGGATGACCGCGACCGCCGTGTCCTCGACCTCGATGAACGGATGATTGAAGTTGGCCCACTGCCCGTAGAGGTCCGCGACGGGCCCCATCAGCCACAGCAGCAGGTCAAGCTGGTGTGGAGTCTGGTTCACGAGGACGCCGCCACCCTCGGTGGACCAGCGACCGCGCCAGGGATCGGACCGGTAGTAGGCCTCGTCGCGCCAGCCCAGCACGGTGACGGCCGCCAGGATGGGCAATCCGATCTTGCCGTCGTCGATCGCGCGCCGGAGACGGGCCACGGGCCGGTACCAGCGGCGCTGGCTCATCACGCCGACGTTGACGCCGGCGGCGCGCCCGGCGGCGATCGCGCGGTCACACGCGGCGAGGTCGGCCGCCAGCGGCTTCTCCACCAGCATGTGCGCACCGGCGGAGGCCGCCGCGACGACCCCGTCGGCGTGGAGCGGGTGCGGCGTGCAGATGGAGACCATCCCGAGGCGCTCTGCCGCGACCATCTCCGCGACATCACGGTAGGCCCGTACGCCGAACCGCTCGGCGTACTCGGTCGCCCGCTCGAAGTTGGCGTCGCAGACGGCCGAGAAGCGGGACTGCGGAAGCGCTGCGAGCGCCAGCGCGTGGGTGAGGCCGACCTTGCCACACCCCACCAGCCCGGTCCGAACCTGTTCCGTCATCCCGTCGTCACGCCTATCCCTAGTTGGGGCACACGCCTTGATCGGCTCCTGTCAGGTTCAGAACCCGTGAGGTGTCGTGGGTCCTGTGAGCTCGGATCAGGCTTCCGAAACGTGATCGCTCCAACGATGCTCCGGCTGGTAGCCCAGGACCCGCCGCGCCTGGTCAATCGAGAGGAGGCTTTCGCGGCCAACGAGTTGCCGACGAAGTGGAACACCAGGCAACGCGGCAGCCATCAGCTCGGCGCTGGGCTGCGGCATCACGGTGTCTTCAGCAGCCACGATGCACACGGCCGAGCTTTCGATCGGCGCAGCAAGGGAGCAGCGGATCGCTCCGGCGACATCGCGCACATCGACGTAGCCCCACAGGTTCCAGCGGCGCAGCGCTGCGTCGCCCCAGAATGCCGGGAAGCCAGCGTATTCATCTGGCGCGATGATGTTCGACAGTTGGAGCCCGACGAACGGGATGCCGAATCGGTGAGCGAACTGTGCGGCCATCCCTTCGCCGAGGAGCTTTGAGAGTGCGTAGGAAGATTCGGTCCGAGGTTCGATCGACTCGTCGATGGGCGCAAACGCCGGCGAATGGGATTCAAACGGCACGCCGAGAGCCGCCTCGCTCGAGGCGTACACGACCCGCCGAAGCCCATGAGCGACCGCCGCCGAGAACACGTTGTAGGTGGACAGGAGGTTGTTCCGAAACGTCTCCCCCTCGGGCCGTATTCCCCAAGCCGGGATTGCGGCGAGATGGACGACGGCGTCTGCACTGGACAGCATGTCGTGACATTGTCCGAGGTCGGCCAGGTCGACGACCAGGGACGGACCTCCATCATCGCCGCGAGGGGTGACGTCTACGCTGAGCACGTCGTGCCCCTGCTCCCGCAGGTCCCGAACGACCCATCGCCCCGCCTTGCCACTGCCGCCCGTTACCACGATCCTCATTGGTGTCCTCCAGTTGGTCTGGCAATCGGTCGCGCCGGTTTCATGACGATGTGGCCTCCACCCAGGGATCTGCCCGCGACGGCTCGTGCGCCGGCCGATCGTCTGGCGACACGCGGAGCCCGTCGTGCTGCGGGCTTCCGTGTCAGGCCCTGCAGCGGGGTCAGGTGCGACAGTTGCCCACACGGCGGGCAACTGTCGTCCACCGGTCCGCTCGGCAGGTGTCGCCATCGACAGCAAGTGCGGCCGTCATGCGATACCCGCATGTGTCAATGGCGGGCATCGTCAGATTGCCGGTTTGGATCCTTCGTCCGGATCGTCTCGACCGCTTCAGGGACATGTGGTGCGACATGTGGCTCGACCCAGGGGTCGCCTGTCGGCCCGGCCCATGCGCAAGCATTGCGAAGGATCTGCTGGATCTCCGGCTGGTGATACGTCGGATAGGTCTCGTGTCCAGGGCGGAAGTAGAAGATGCGGCCGGCGCCTCGGGTGAAGGTGACACCCGAGCGGAAGACATCACCGCCCTCGAACCAGGAGATGAAGACAACTTCGTCGGGGTTCGGGATGCCGAACGGCTCGCCGTACATTTCCTCGTGCGGCACCACGAACTGAGGCGGAATGCCACGGGCGATCGGATGACCCGGGGCGCACACCCACACTCGCTCGCGCTCGCCAGCCTCGCGCCATCGGAGCGAACCAGACGTACCAATCAAGCGCAGGAAGATCTTCGAGAAGTGGGCGCTGTGAAGAACGATCAGGCCCATACCCTCGAGGACCCGTGTGTGAACCCGATCCACGACCGCATCGTCGACCTCATCATGGCAGGCGTGACCCCACCAGGTCAGGACGTCCGTCCTGGCGAGGACATCATTCGACAGCCCATGCTCTGGCTGGTCGAATGTTGCGGTCGAGGCCGATAGCCGTTTGTCGGCGTTCAAGGCGTCGGCAATGCAGGTATGCATCCCTCGCGGGTACGTCTTCGCGACCAGCGGCTCGCGATGTTCCTGCACGTTCTCGCCCCAAACGGTCACGCGAATCTTCACCGGGTACCTCCAATCACGTTTAAGCAGGCGCGGCCCGACCAGGGGCCTTTGATCTTGATCCGGATCCGGTCGTCGCGAAGGTTGCTGTCCAACTGACGCGTGGGCGGTGCTGACCGATCCCGCTGGTATCGCGGTGATCCTCGACCCGAGGTTCATGGATCAACAGGTCGATTCGGAGGGTCATCGCGCCGCAGATGCCAGGCGCGCGACAGGCTGCGCGAGCGCCTCCCGCAGGAGTTTCAGGGTCAAGCCCTGAGCGGCGATGTCCAGGGCGGTCACGGCCAACGGACCGAGTCAACTGGCCTGAGCCAGATCGCGCCAGACACGCTCACAGGGACACCGGTGTAGCGTCGATCATCGGCCTGACGACCTTGGCGAGGGTTTCCAGCGTCTCCTCATCGTACGGTGCGGGCAATTCGGTGATGAAGGTGCGGAATCCGATCTTCCGATAGCCGATCATCTTCTCGGCGATCTGCTCGGCCGTGCCCGTCCAGAACGTCTCGTCGCCCTCCACCTGCTCGAGGGGCGTCCGATTGTGCTCGAGTAGCGCCTGACGTACGCGCTCGGCCTCCGCCTCGGTCTGCCGGATCGTGATCTTGCAGCCGACGGTGCGTTCAATCGCCGAGGGATCACGCCCAACGTCGGCGCAGTGCGCTCGCAGGACCTCGTCCTTGTGGACAAGGGTCTCGGGTGTACCGAAGGCGTTCCACATGTTGGCGTGCTGGGCGACGATCCGGAGCGTCTTCCGCTCTCCGGCGCCACCGATCATGATCGGCAGATGCTGCTGGATCGGTGGCGGCGCGATGCGCAGCTGATCGAAGGCATACCGGCCGCCAGCCGGGCTGGACACCTCGCCACCATCGAGCAGTGTCCGGACCGCTGCCACCGACTCGGCGAGCCAATCGAGGCGCTCTCCAAACCCCTTTCCAAACTCCATCCCGAAAGCTCGGTGCTCTGCCTCGAACCACGCGCCGCCCAGGCCCATGATCGCGCGACCGCCGCTGATGTGGTCGATCGTCGTCACGGCCTTCGCCACCAGTCCGGGATTCCGGAACGTGTTTGCCCCGACGAACAGCCCCAGTTGCACTCGCTCGGTCGCCTGCGCCAGTGCGGCCAGCGCCGTGTAGCCTTCGAAGATCGATTGGCTCGCGTCGCCGAAGATCGCATAGACGTGGTCCCACGTCCAGACGTGGTCGTATCCGAGTCGATCAGCGTTCTTGGCAGCCGCGAGGAACGCCGGCCAGTCGCTGGCCTGGCTCCAGAGATTGACCCCAAGTTTGATGCTGCTCATGAGCGTGCCTTCCGTGCCGTACTGCGAGCGTGGTGGCCACGACGCCAGGTGCCCTCAACGGCATGCATCGTCGAGCGTGAACTTGGGGTCGTATCCGAGGAATGAGCGTGCGCGCGAGATGGAGAGAAGCGCGGCGCGCCCCCCGAGGGGCTCGCGGACGTACGGCACAAGTTCCGGCCGAAGTCTCGTCAGGATGTCCATTGTCGGCTCGGGAGCGCGAGTGTCCGACGCGGCTACGGTGATCGGCTCAGGGACGACCTTCGCAGCAAGGGCCGCCTTGGTGATCCCCTGGGTAACGTCAAGCACGTGTACCCATTGGAACAGGTCAGTGGCCCAGGTCTCCGTGGCCGGCAGGCCGCGCTCGTGGGCGTCTGCGTACTTCTCTTCCGACCAGACACCGGCGAAGCGCAGGTTGACCGCCTCCATGCCGAATGCGCGGGTGAACGTCGCGGAGAGCAACTCGGTTACGGCCTTGCTCAGGCTGTACGGATCCTCTGGCGTGACCGGTTCGTCCTCCACCAGCGGAAGGGCGCGACGTACCGGGTCCAGGTTGGACACGCGCCAGAAGAATGTGCCGAAGGCGTTGATGCTGGACGCATTGACGACCCGTCTCACGCCCAGGACGCGAGCGGTCTCGAACACATTGAACGTTCCCATCACGTTCGTGGACATCGTTGACCTGGACAGCTTCCAGTCACCCGTCGGCCATGCGGCGAGATGGATGACGACCTCGGCTTCGTCAAGCGCTGCCATCAGGCCGGTTTCGTCCAGGATGTCGACCTTGTGGTATGGCGAGTTGAGGACCAGAGGTGAACGCTTGCGGCCGGTCGGGGAGCTGGGGTCGAAGATCGTCGCATCCTCGGGCGCGACATTGTCGATGAGGGCCAGCTCGTGCGCAGGCTCGAGCGCCGCCGTCACGTACCGGCCAAGCCAGCCCGCGGCACCGGTGATCGCAATTCTCATGGCGCCCAACTCCAGTCGATGGCCGCCGCGACGGGGCGAAGGCGACCGTGCATGACCTCTGTCATCAGTTCCCGTGCGCTTTCGCGACCGTCAGCCGTCGCCCCAACGAGGCGTTCGGACGGCATCAGGCCCTGGCGCATGAGCCCCAGGGTCGCCTCCAGGCGTGGCCGCGTCATGCCTGACACGAAGTGAACGCTGAGCTCTCGCTGTTGGAGGACGGCCATGTCAGCCCACGCCGTGATGCCACTCGGCGAATGACCGCTGTACACGAGCTGGCCGCCGCGCGGCGGAAGGGCTGGGATATAGGCGGCAAATGCTTCGTCGTTCTGGACGGTGTCGATGACACCGCTCGGTGAGAACTTCGCAATGGCATCGGGTGCGCCGGTGCGCGTGTTGAGAGTAGATACGCCCACTCCCCGCACGAGTTCGAGGCGAGGGTCATGGCGGCCTGCCAAGAGGACGTCGAAGCCCCGTGCGACGCACGCCAGTGCCGCCGATGCTCCGATGATTCCATCACCCATCACGAGGACGCGTGCGCCGGCGTCGGCCTGAAGTCTGGAGGCTGCGTTGTATCCGACCTGGGCAGAGACGAGGAAGGCGGCGCGAGCTGGAGGAATCTCTGGAGCGTCGTATACCTCGTTGACCTCCGCCACGACTCTCGACGCGTGCGTGCCCCAGGCCGAGGCCACCCCTTCGCACTCTCGTGCCCGAGTCACCGCGACCGACTGCCCGATCTGGAAGCCCGTGACCTCAGATCCCATGGACTCGACGACGCCCGCCACCTGGTAGCCCGGAACGGAGGGGTAGGTGATGTCGACCCAGACGAACGTGCCCTGCATCACCCACTTGTCAGTCCCGGTGCTCACTCCGGACACGAGGCTGCGCACCAGCACGTCGCGCGGTCCCAGTGCCTTGAGCCTCAGCTGACGGGTGGTGACCTGTCCGGGAGCCTCAGCGACGACAGCTTCACACATTGGCGTTTGTGCCATCACATCCTCCGTGGCGACCCGTGCCCCTCGGGTGCCGAGAACCTTCTGGATGGTGACGCCGCGTCGACACTCGAGGGGCAGCGTACGAGGGTCACGAGACGATCCGAGGTGCAGGGCACGCAGGGCAAGTCCACAGCCGGCCGGCTTGGCGCACGGTCGCACCATCAGCCCCCCAAGGCCGATCAAGTTGTCGATCCGGTCGCCCGTTGGAAGCAACGATGCTGGTCGTTGCGCGGTCCCACGGTCCCCGATGGGTTGTTGCAACGGTTCCTGCTGTCACTTATCCTTTCGCTCCACATCGTTACGATAGTCCACCGTGATTCACAATGTCAATGGAGCGATCGAAAGGACTCGCAAGGGCTCGAAGCCCACGGCGACGCCTGGATCCCTTCGGACAAGCTCTTTGGCCAGCCGTGGGGTACCGGGCCGAAGTACGTGACGACTGACGCACCGATGCGCATCGACCAAGAAGGGAGCGGTCTGGTGACGATCCAGAGTGACTATGAGGAGCGTGTCTACGCCGGCGTGCTCGGCAAGCTCATCGGCGTGTATCTCGGGCGTCCATTCGAGGGCTGGACGTACGAGCGCATCTCGGCTGAGCTCGGGGACATCACCGGCTATGTGCATGAGCGGGTCGGCGTCCCGCTGATCGTCACCGACGATGACATCACCGGCACGCTCACCTTCTTCCGCGCGCTCGAGGATTCCGGTTACGACGTGAACCTGAGCGCGGAGACGATCGGGCGAGCGTGGCTGAACTACATCATCGAGGACCGCACAATCCTTTGGTGGGGCGGAGTCGGCAACTCGACTGAGCACACGGCATACCTGCGTCTCAAGGCCGGTATTCCGGCGCCGCGCAGTGGCTCGGCTGCCCTGAACGGGCGCACCGTGGCGGAGCAGATCGGAGCCCAGATCTTCATCGACGCGTGGGCCATGGCCTCGCCCGGGGATCCCGAACGCGCGGCAGCGTTCGCCCACCGTGCGGCCAGCGTTAGTCACGACGGGGAGGCGATCCACGCCGCCACGCTGTTGGCGGCCATGGAAGCGCAGGCGTTCGTGGAGCCCAACCTCGATCGTCTCCTGGATTGCGGGCTGTCGTTCATCCCGGCGGACTCGATCATCGCCACCTTGGCGAACGACCTCCGCGAGTGGCGGGTCGTTGAGTCGGACTGGCGCGCCGCCCGTGAGCGGCTCGTCGCGCGATACGGTTATGACCGCTACGGCGGGAACGTCCACGTCGTCCCGAACCACGGGCTGATCCTGCTCAGCCTGCTATGGGGTGAGGATGACTTCAGTCGCACCCTGGAGATCGTCAACACCTGCGGTTGGGACACCGACTGCAACTCCGGCAACGCGGGCTGCCTCATGGGGATCAAGAACGGTCTCGCCGGGATCGTCGGAGCCGTCGATTGGCGGGGGCCGATCTCCGATCGCCTCTACCTACCGACCGCAGAGGGTGGCCGAGCGATCACCGATGCCGTGACGGAGGCGGGCCGCATCGCCGCCGCCGGTCGTCGCCTGGCGGGCGACGAGCCGATCCAGCCGAAGAGCGGCGCGCGGTTCCACTTCGAGTTCGCGGGAGCTGTGCAGGGATTCTCGGCTGCGTCGGACGCGGCCGGTGTCCCGCCCCAGGTGGCGAACGTCGCCGCCGGGAGCGCAACGGGCGCGAGGAGCCTGCGCATCGGCTTCGACCATCCGAGTTCGGCTTCGACCCGGGCGACGACGCCGACGTTCATCCCGCCGGATGCCATCAGCATGCCGGGCTATCGCCTGCTGGCTTCACCCGCCATCCACCCGGGTCAGCGCCTCCGTGGGTCGGTGATGCTGGCCACGGTGACGAACAGTCCAGTCGCGGCTCGTCTGGTCCTGGCCCATTACACGGGCACGGACGAGCTTGCCTGGCTGCGCGCCCCTTCGGTCGAGTTGAAGCCCGGTCAGTCGGTTGACCTCGAGTGGCAGGTCCCCCAGACGGGCGGACAGCCGATCGAGGAGGTCGGCATCGAGATATCAGGCGAGGCGACGGGGGCCGTCCACCTCGACTGGTTGACCTGGTCGGGATCGCCAACGGTGCGGCTTGGTCGTCCGAGCGACGACGGCACGATGTGGCGCCGTGCCTGGGTCGACGGCGTCGACCTCTGGAACGCCTACTGGCCAGAGGCGTACCGGGTGTCGCAGAACCGGGGAACGGGCCTGATCAGCCAGGGTTCCCTCGACTGGGCCGACTACAGGGTGGAGGCAGACGTGACCCCCCGAATGGCTGTGGCCTCGGGCATCGCGGCACGCGTTCAGGGTCTCCGCCGCTACTACGCCTTGCTGCTCACCGACGGTGGACGGGCACAGCTGGTCAGAGCCCACGACGACACAACCGTCCTGGCAGATGTGGCGTTCGACTGGGAGTCGTACCGAACCTACGAGTTGGCGCTCGAAGTGGTGGGCCCCCGCATCGTGGCCCGGATCGACGGCGTTGAGGTCGCGGCCGTCGTGGACAAGGCGGGGGAAGTGCTACGAAGCGGCGCCGTTGGGCTCGTGTGCGAGGAGGGAACGATGGCGAGCAACGAGGTGCGAGTCACGGCCGTGTAACACGCCTCCGTCTGGGGACTTCGACCGGGAGTCCCGAAGACAGCAGACATCCCGTTCAACTGAGAAGGACATCCCAATGCGCTATCGCACCCTTGGAAACAGCGGAGTCATCGTCTCGACGTACGCTCTGGGAACAATGACCTTCGGCGCGGAGGCTGACGAGGCGACAGCGCACGCGATCCTGGACCACTACGTCGCGGCCGGCGGGAACTTCATCGACACGGCCGACGTGTACGGTGCGAGCGCCTCGGAGAAGTTCATCGGAAGCTGGCTCGCCTCCCGCCCGACAGAGCGGGAACAGGTCGTGATCGCCACTAAGGCACGATTCTCGATGGGCGTTGGACCCAACGACCTCGGCACGTCGCGGCGCTACCTCGGTCGCGCGCTCGACGCATCGCTCCGGCGGCTGGGCGTGGAGCAGATCGACCTCTATCAGCTGCACGCCTGGGACCCCGTGACACCGATCGAGGAGTCGCTGCGATTTCTCGACGACGCGGTGCGCAGCGGGAAGATCGCCTACTACGGGTTCTCGAACTTCCTCGGCTGGCAGTTGACCAAGGCCGTGTGCCTGGCGCACGCCAACGGCTTCACGCCGCCCGTGACGTTCCAGCCGCAGTACAACCTGCTCATGCGGGATATCGAGCTCGAGATCGTGCCGGCAGCGCTCGATGCGCGCATCGGCCTGCTGACCTGGTCACCGCTCGCGAGCGGCTGGCTCACCGGCAAGTACCGGCGCGACAACGACCCCACCGGCGCCACGCGCCTGGGCGAGAACCCGGAACTCAGACCGGAATGGGAGGCCCGCAACGCCCAGGAGCGCACGTGGCAGATCCTCGGCGAGGTCGAGGAGATCGCGAACGCGCGCGGGATCAATCAAGCGCAGGTCTCTCTTGCGTGGCTTGAGGCGCAGCCCGCCGTGACATCGGTGATCCTCGGCGCGCGCAACACCGATCAGCTCGCCAGCAACCTGGTCGCTGCCTCAGTTGAGCTCGCGCCCGAGGAGCTGGAGCGACTCGACAAGGTGAGTGCACCGGTCGTCTCCGACTACCCGTACGGTACGACCGGCGTCGGCCAGCGCCATCGCTCGGTCGACGTCAGCGGCTGACTGAACCACGCTGGTTTCGGACCGGCAGAGGCCTGGAGCTCGGGATGCCGGCGTCGATGCCAGCAACAGGTCGGTCACGGGCGCGGAGGCGATCGTGCTCCCCGCTCTCGGCCCACGGCCCGGTCGCGCCGCCAGTCGTCCCGGGCGCCGAACCTCCTCTGGTGGCCCTCGCCTTGCTCGGCCCGATCGCCCGAGCGATGACCGGGCTGCCGGCTCGAAGGGGCTCGCGCTCGCGTACCAGCGCGAAGGTCATGTACTCCGTCAGCCGGAGCGGTCAGATCCCCGTGAGCAGTTCCCGAACTTCGTGGAGACGTTCGACCGTCTCGCGATCGTAGGGAGCCGGCAGGTCGATGATCAGGTGCGTAAAGCCAAGTTCCACCTTGGGCCGCCACAGCTCGGCGATTCTCTCGGGCGGTCCGACAAGGTCGTTCTCGAGCGTTGGCTCGTAGAGCTTGCCGTTGGCGGCCAGGGTGGCGGCGAGTACTCGCTTGGCCTCGGCCGGGTCATCGCGAATCACGCAGTATGCGCCGGAAGAGAACTCGATCTCGGTGATGTCTCTCCCGACGCCCGAGCAATGCGCCTCCAGGACCCCGATCTTGTGGCGAAGGACCTCGACCGATCCCCAGGAATTCCAGATGTCGGCGTAGCGAGCGACCGTCCGAAGCGTCTTTCTCTCTCCTGAACCGCCGATCATGATCGGCAGCCGGCCGGGGCCGTTGTACGGGAGTGGCCGCACGATCGCCTCTTGGAAGTGGTATCGACCGCCCTCGGGAGATGTCACCGGTTCGCCGCCGAACATCCGGCGCAGCGCCGCTGTCGACTCGTCGAGCCAGTTCAGCCGCTCGCCGACGCCCGATCCGAAGTCGATGCCGTAGGCCTGGTGTTCCTCCTCGAACCAGGCGCTTCCAAGCCCCAGCCAGCAGCGCCCGTGGCTCGCGTGATCGACGGTGACGGCTGCCTTC
>JBBRIM010000014.1:0-22793 GCA_038221095.1 Candidatus Limnocylindrales bacterium | reverse complement strand
ACACGCCAGTGAGGCCGAGATGGCCCGCATCCTCGACTTCTACGCGGTCCGCTGGGAGTACGAGCCGCACACGTTCCCGATCCTGTGGAACCTGGCTGGTGATGTCCTCGAGAGTTTTTCGCCGGACTTCTTCCTGCCCGATGCCGGGCTGTATGTCGAGCTCACCACGCTGCGCCAGAAGCTCGTCCGCAAGAAGAACCGCAAGTTGCGCCGGCTACGCGAGCTCTATCCGGAGCTCCGGATCAAGTTGTTCTACGCGCGCGACTTCCGGGCCCTGATGCTCAAGTACGGCCGGCTCGACCTGGCCGACGAACTGAGCGGCACGCCCGGCCACATCACCCCGCTGCGCAGCGCGGCGGCCATGCTGGCTGGCCCCTTCGGAGCCGACCGACCCACTGCCTCGGCAGGATCGATCGAGGGCGCAGCCGTGGTGGGTGCCTCGATCGGTGGTGATCCAGGGCTGGTTCGAGCGGGCCACCGGCGGCGCCGGCGGGCCACCGGCCGACGGGCCGGAGCTGAGACCACGAGCCCGGCCGGATGAAGGCGCCCGTCGATCTGCTGGGTGATGTCGCCGAGGTGCTCGTCTCGGAGGACCAGATCCAGGCCAAGGTGCGCGAACTCGGGGCGCGGATCAGCGCTGACTACGCCGGCCGCCAGTTGACCCTGGTCAGCGTGCTCAAGGGTTCGCTGCCGTTCATGGCCGACCTGATGCGTGCCATCACGGTTCCGGTCCGGATCGACCTGATGGAGGTCTCGTCGTACGGCGGATCCTCGACCGAGTCGTCCGGCCTGGTCCGGATCCTCAAGGACCTCTCGGCGAGCATCGCCGATGAGGAGGTCCTGCTCGTCGAGGACATCATCGATACCGGCCTGACCCTGAACTACCTGGTCCGCTACCTGCGCGGGAAGAGCCCCACCTCACTGCGCATCTGCACCCTGCTCGACAAGCCGGCCCGGCGTCTCGTGGAGATCCCGGTGGAGTACACCGGGTTCACGATCGATGATCGGTTCGTGGTCGGCTACGGCCTCGACTTCGGCGAGTTCTACCGGAACCTGCGCTATGTGGGGGTGCTCCGGCCGGAGGTCTACTCGACGGCGTCCAATCTCGAGCGGGACCCGGCCGCGGACCAGGAGGCCTAGCCCGTTGGCCTCATCGTGACGATGCATCGCCATCCGCTCGGTCGGGGCCGGTTGCTTGCGGCCGCCGCCGCGGTGGTGATCCTGATCGCCTCGTTCCTGGCCTGGTACACCGCCGGCGGTGATACCGGTGGACTGAACCCGATCGCCTGCAACGCATTCGACGGTCGGTGTGGAACCGCCGGCGGGATGATCGACTTCATCATCGCCCTGCTCGTGCTGGCCCTGGTTGCCCTGCCCTATGCGGCCGGCGATCGGCCGGTGGCGATCGATCGGGGCCTGAGCTTCCTCCTGCTCACGACCCTGGGCTGGCTTGCCCTGCTCTACGCCCTCGTCTCGTTCCTCACCCAGGGCGACCTGGTCGGTCTTCGCCCGGACCGGGCGCCGGGTGCCTGGCTGGCCACGATCGGCCTGATCGCGCTATCCCGGGCAACCTACCTGATCAGCCGGGGCGGCGACCGGATCTAGCCGATTCCGGGGGTGGTCGGGAAGCGCGGACATGGCTTGGCCCGGGGTTGCAATCGGGTGGGCGGGCGGTATCATACGGCATCGCTTCGGCGGCCACCGCGTGTCGCCCGGGCCAATCGGTATCCAGCACGCTGGACGTACGCACTGCCGCCTCGCCGACGATGGGCACGTCCTCGCCATGCCGACATCGTCAGTCAGGCCAACGGCGCGGCCAGTTGTCCGGATCCGATCCCGGGGACCGTGGGTGTACCGACCGGCATCGGTGGGGTTACCTGCCGATGAACAGAGGAGGAGGCTCCATGAAGGTACTCAAGCTTGGTGCGCTGGTCGCCACGTCGGCGATCATGTTCGGCGCCTGCAGCGCCACCGGGACGGCTGCGCCCGCCAGCGCGGGAACAAGTGCAGCTGCCAGCACGGGCACCAGCGCCCAGCCCGACGTCTGCAAGGGCAAGACGGGCACGAGCACGTCGGAGATCCACATCTACTCGAGCTTGCCGCTCGAGGGCACCAGCCTGGCCCAGACCGGGTCGATGGCCGCTGAGCTGAAGGCCGTCCTCGATGGCCAGAAGGTCGGCAACTTCACGATCAAGTACACCAGCCTCGACGATGCCTCCGCCGCCAAGAACGGCGAGTGGGATGGCAGCGTGGAGCAGGCCAACGCGAACAAGGCCGCCAACGACCCGGACGCGATGGTCTACATCGGGACGTACAACTCCGGCGCCGCCAAGCTGTCCATTCCGATCCTGAACGGGGCCTGCCTGATGATGTTCAGCCCGGCCAACAGCTACCCGGGCCTGACCAAGGCCGTGGCCGGCGTCACCGCGCCGGGTGAGCCGGACTCCTACTACCCGAACAAGTACCGCAACTACGCCCGCAACATCAACACTGATGATGTCCAGGGTGCCGCCGGTTCTGAGTGGGCCTACTCACTCGGCCTCAAGAAGGCCTACGTCCTGGACGACGGCCAGACCTATGGCCAGGGCATCGGCAAGGCGTGGGCGCAGCACTTCGGCAAGATCGGTGGCACCGTGG
This sequence comes from Candidatus Limnocylindrales bacterium, assembly GCA_038221095.1. Lineage (GTDB taxonomy): Bacteria > Chloroflexota > Limnocylindria > Limnocylindrales > CSP1-4 > Palsa-1033. The sequence continues at coordinate 20,156 of JBBRIM010000014.1, read as the reverse complement.
TGAGCACCAACGGCGGGTCCGAGACGTACGACGTCAAGGCCTCCGACTACCAGGCGCTCGCCGAGAAGATCAAGGCGGCCGGCGCGGACGTCGTCTTCGTCGGCGCAGTCACCGGCAACGCCACGGCCAAGCTCTGGAAGGACATCAAGTCGGTCAACCCGACCATCCAGATGTTCGGCCCCGACGGCACGAACGAGAAGAGCTGGTACGACGGCACCGGATCCGCTGGCAATGGCACGTACCTGACCTTCGGTGGCGTCGACATCAGCCAGCTGACCGGCACCGGCAAGACATGGGCCGACGCCTACACGGCAGCGCACAACGGCACCCAGCCGGCGTTCTACGCGGCCTACGGTCATGCCGCCGGGGAAATTGTCCTCGCCGGCCTCCAGAAGGCTGCCAGCAACGATCGCTGGGCGGTCCTCCAGGCGATCATGGCCACGGCGAGCCTGCCGACCGTGATCGGCAGCTTCACCCTCGACGCCAACGGCGACCCGAAGGGTGGAGTCATCTCGAGCTACCAGGTCGGCACCGCGTGGCCGCCGACCTACAAGGGTGTGATCGTCCAGGCCCAGCCGTAAGGCCGCCTGTCGCCTAGCACGACGGTTCCGGGCGGGCTACCAAGCCCGCCCGGAACACATATTCCGGCCATCTGACCCTCGCCCCGTCCGAGGATTCACGCCGCAATGGACCAGTTGATCCAGACACTCATCATCGGTCTGGCTAACGGCCTCATCTTTGCCCTTGTCGCCCTGGGCTACACCCTCGTCTACGGCATCATCGAGCTGATCAACTTCGCCCATGGCGATGTATTCATGATCGGGTCGGTGATCTCCTACGGCTTGATCGCGCCCAAGTCGAGCGGCGGGCTGGGCATCTTCGAGATCACCTCCGGCACCCCGGCGCCGTTGATGGTGATCCAGATCCTGGCCGTCCTGGTGATCACCGTCGGCCTTACGGCCCTGCTCAACGTGGCCATCGAACGGGTCGCCTACCGGCCCCTCCGCAACGCACCCAAGCTGGCCCCGCTGATCAGTGCAATCGGCATGAGCTTCGTGCTCCAGAACATCGGACTCATCTTCGCTGGACCCAACCAGCGCACGATTGACAACATCTTCCCCACGACCAACCTGCTCTCGTACTTCGGGATCAACTCGGTCCAGTTGACTGTGTCCCAGGTCTTCGTGGGCGTGGTCACCGTTCCACTCCTGTTCGCCCTGACCTGGTTCGTGGCCAAGACGCGCCAGGGCCGGGCCATGCGGGCAACCGCCCAGGATCCCGCCACGGCGGGCCTGATGGGGGTGGACGTCAACCGCACGATTGCGATCACCTTCCTGATCGGGGGCGCGCTCGCCGGAGCCGCCGGGGTCGTCCAGATCCTGTACAACAACGTCACCGTCTGGAACCTCGGGTTTCGCTTCGGCCTGAACTCGTTCACCGCCGCCGTCCTGGGTGGAATCGGCAACCTGAAGGGTGCCGTCCTCGGCGCGCTCATCCTCGGCCAGGTCAATGCGCTGAGCGATCGGTACCTGCAGGCGAACTGGACCAACGCCCTCGTCTTTGCCGTCCTGATCGCGATTCTCGTCTTCCGGCCGACCGGGCTCCTCGGCCAGCAGCTGGCGGATCGGGCGTGACCGCGAGCACCATCGGGACCGGCCCGGGCGCCTGGTTCCGGCACATCGGTTCCACCGTGGCGGGCCTGGGCCAGGCCTATCGAGCCGGTCTGCGCGACCGTCCGAAGCGGACCGTCGCCCTCAGCGTCCTCGTCGCCGTGCTCCTGCTGTACCCGTACGTCGCCCATACCTGGCTCGCCGCGTTCAGTCGGAACGTCTTCCCGCTGCCGCTGCCCGACGACACCGTCGAGACGTTCATGACCATCTTCGCGATCATGGCGATCGGCCTGAACATCGTGGCCGGGTTTGCCGGCCTGCTCGACCTCGGCTACGTGGCGTTCTATGCCATCGGCGCCTACGTCGCGGCGTTCCTGGCCTCACCCCACTGGGCAACGCTTGGGCTGAACTTCATCTTCCTCGGCAACGTCGACCAGGGCACCCCGGGCGTCCACCTGCCGTTCTGGATCGTGGTCCCGGTCGCCGTCATCGTGGTGGCCACCTTCGGCGCCCTGCTCGGTGCTCCGACCCTGCGGCTGCGCGGTGACTACCTGGCGATCGTGACTCTGGGCTTCGGCGAGATCGTCCCGCTCGTCTTCAAGAACCTGAGTCAGGTCACCCTGTCCGTCGTGCTCGGTCCGCTTAAGATCAGCATGGACAGGGTGGACCTGACCGGCGGCGTCCAGGGGATCAATCCGATCGATTCGCCGTTCCTGCCGTTCCTCAACATCAAGTTCGACGCCCGGGCCGGATTCCTGCCGGTCTATCTCGGCATCTTCCTTCTGTTGATCGCGGTGCTGGTCGCCCGCAACCTCGAGCATTCCCGGATCGGACGAGCGTGGATGGCGATCCGCGAGGATGAGACGGCCGCCGAGATGATGGGGGTCAACACGGTCAGGACCAAGCTCCTGGCCTTCGCCCTGGGGGCCAGCTTCGCCGGGATTGCAGGCGCCTACCAGGCGTCATACCTGGGCGCCACGACCTCCGACTTCTTCGACTTCTCGACCTCAATCCTGGTCCTGATCATGATCATCCTTGGCGGCATCGGGAACATCTGGGGCGTGATCATGGGTGCGATCACCCTGGTTTTCGTCAACTCGACCCTGCTGCCCTATATCGGCCAGCAGGTCCAGAACTACGCCCCGTCCCTGCCTAACCCGGCCCAGTACAACTTCCTGATCCTGGGCGTGACCCTGCTCCTGATGATGCGTTTCCGGCCCCAGGGCTTCCTGCCCAGCCGCCAGCGCGAGGCCGAGCTGACCGCCCACGGCCTGGCCCACGTCGAGGCCGAGATGGGCGTCCCGCTCGACATGGACAACACGTCCGTGGCGCCACCCGGCCAGAGTGAGACCGGGATGGACGCCCGGGCTCCCGAAACACCGGACGAGGCACGCGACCTGTGACCGCCCAGGGGAACTCGGCGGCGAGCGCCGGCCAGGCTGTCCTGCCCGAAAACCTGCTCACCCGCAGCGTCGACGACGCGGCCCTGCTGGTGAAAGCCCGTGGCGTGACCAAGGCCTTCGGTGGCCTGACCGCTGTCAACAACGTAGACTTCGACATCCCCCGCGGCTCGATCGTCTCCCTGATCGGTCCGAACGGGGCCGGCAAGACCACCTTCTTCAACATGATCACGGGGTACTACGTCGCCACGGCCGGCGAGATCACCTTCGATGGCCAGGCGATCGTGACCCGCAAGGGCAACAAGATCCGATCCCTGAAGCCCCACGAGGTGACGGCCCTGGGGATCGGTCGCACGTTCCAGAACATCCGCCTGTTCGGCACGATGTCGGCGCTCGACAACGTCCGGGTCGGCTTGAACGTGCATCTCAAGAGCCGCTGGTGGGACTCGGTCCTGCGAACTCCGAGCATGCTTCGCGAAGAGCAGGCGACCATTGCAGAGTCGCTGGCGCTGCTGGAACTGGTCGACCTGAAGGACCGGGCGGACACCTGGGCGCGCAACCTGCCCTACGGCGACCAGCGTCGCCTGGAGATTGCCCGAGCCCTCGCAACTCGCCCAAAGCTGCTGCTGCTGGATGAGCCCACCGCCGGCATGAATAACAGCGAGACCCGCGAGATGACCGACTTCATCCGGAAGCTCCGCTCGGAGATCGGCCTGACCGTGCTGCTGATCGAGCACGACATGCGGGTGGTCATGGGAATCAGCGATCGGGTCACCGTGCTCGACCACGGCGAGGTGATTGCCGAGGGCCGCCCGGCCGAAGTCCGGGCGAATCCCAGGGTCATCGAGGCGTACCTCGGCCGGGGCGCGGCCGAAGCCCAGGCGCAGGGCTGAGATGGCCCTCCTCGAGCTCCGCGACATCCATACCTACTACGGCGCGATTCACGCCCTGCGCGGCGTGTCCCTGACGATCGAGGAAGGCGAGATCATCACCCTGATCGGCTCGAATGGGGCCGGCAAGTCGACCACGCTCCGGACGATCTCGGGCCTGCTCAAGCCGCGCCAGGGGCAGATCACCCTCGGCAACCGGCGGATCGACGGCATGGCGCCCCACCTCATCGTGGGCCTGGGTGTCTGCCAGAGCCCTGAGGGTCGCCGGGTCTTCGCCCGGATGTCCGTTCACGAGAACCTCGAAATGGGGGCGTTCTCCCGGGTCGACCGGTCCACCCTCGCCGCCGACTTCGAGCGCGTCTACACCCTCTTCCCGCGCCTCCGGGAACGGACGCTCCAGCGGGCCGGGACCCTGTCCGGCGGCGAGCAGCAGATGCTGGCGATCGGCCGGGCCCTGATGGCGTCGCCCAAGATCCTGTTGCTCGACGAGCCGTCGATGGGCCTCGCCCCGATCCTGGTCGAACAGATCTTCGACATCATCCGGACGATCAACAAGCAGGGCACCACGATCCTGCTGGTCGAGCAGAACGCCCTGATGGCCCTGGCCGTGGCCGACCGCGGCTACATCCTCCAGACCGGTGAGATCGTGCTGTCCGACAGCGCCGCGGCGCTGGCCCACAACCCGGCCGTCCAGAAGGCCTATCTGGGAGGGGATTGACCCCGCTCCGGTGAACGCCACCCGCCCCATCCGCCCGCCCCCGTCGCATTTCGATGGGCGCTCGCGACTGACCGGCGCCCTGCTCGTGGTCGCTCTGCTGGCCGTCATCATCAAGCCCTGGGGGAGCCAGCCCGCGCTGGCGCCAGTGCCGACGGTTGCCCCTCCGCCGACGGCCAGCCCCAGCGCCCGCCCGGCCCCGGTCGCGGCGACAGTCCTCGGCTTCAACGGACGCGCCTACAACTCGTCGATCTTCGGCAACCACGAGCCTCCGGCCGAGTGGGCCGTCTGGCCGGCCGGCTACCTCGTGACCTACGGGTTCGTGGTCCAGATCGTGGGCAGCTCGACGCCCTCGCCATCGCCTCAGCCCAGCCGGCCGGCCTGGCCGACCCTCTTCAGCGTGCCCGATGGCAACCACCTCCTGGTCGTGGGGATCGATACGCCGTTGGGCTACCAGGCCGCGGCCCAGCTCTTCCGCTTGTCCGATTCGGGCGGCCTCGACCCGATCGGCATCGAACGGCTGCCATCGCCCTGGCCGGGGCACTTCACGGTGATCGGCATCTCCCGGCTCACGGCCGGCGGTCCATTGGTAACCTGGCCGGGTGGTCGCTACCGGCTCGACCTGACCTTCCAGCCGGGCACGATTGCACGCTCGCTCGAGATCCGGATCCCGACCGCGGTCGTCCTGCCCTGAGCGGATTTCCGATCGGCCGGCCGACGGCCCGCAGGTGACGGCTCCGGCGATACCGTATATTGGTAGTGGCGCGTCGATTGCAACACTGCTATTGGGTGCCCCTCGGACCCTGTGGAGCGCTTCGGCGCCCGCCGCCGAGAGGCGCGCTCACGGTGGAAATGTCGAGCCGGTCGAAGACGGCCGCCTCTGCTGCAGCCGAGCGTGCCCCCCTCGTGAGGTCAGGTCCGTCGGCGTGGACTACCAGGTTCGGACGGCTCGCATTACCGATGTCGATCGGCTCGTCGCGCTCTTCGCGCCGGCCGTCGACCCAGGTGGCGGACCGCTCGTTGCCCCCGATCTACTGCGGCAGCTCGTCTATCTGCCGCAGGCCAGCGTGCTCGTCGCCGAACGGCGTCGGGAGGTCATCGGTGGCGCGATCCTGGCCCTCCGTCCATCGGTCCGGGCCGGCGGCTACATCGGCAGCATCGACCTCCTCGTGGTCGATCCATCGGGCGACGCACAGAGCGTCGTCACTGACCTGCTCGAGGAGATCCTTCGATCCGCGCGTAACAAGGGCTGCACCGTCGTTGAGGCGGCGCGGCCGGACGATCCTGGCGAGCGAGCCCGCTGGGAGAGTCGAGGGTTCAGTGCAGGTGACTCGCTCATGACCAGGACGGTGGCGGCCCGCCGGGCTGCCCCGCGCCAGGTCCAGACATGATTTCCGCCGAGCTGCACAGCTTGCGCCGGCGGTTGGCAACCAGGACTTAGGGAGTCAACGTGGGCAAGAACGTCGCCGTCTTTGTGGACGTCGCGAACATCTTTTATGCGGCCAAGGCCGCCGGCGTCGACATCGACTACGTAACGCTGCTGAAATCGGCCATCGCCGGACGCGATTTCGTGCGCGCCTACGCCTACACCGGGCTGGACCCGGACAATGAGAACCAGCGCAATTTCCATTCGTTCCTGGCCCGCCACAGCTACAAGGTGGTCAGCAAGGACATCCGCAAGTACGGCGACGGGAAGGTCAAGGCGAACCTCGACATCGAGCTCGTGGTCGACCTGATGAAGACGGCCCGCAACCTGGACGTCGCGATCATCGTGTCGGGCGACGGCGATTTCGCACCGGCCATCCGGGCCGTCCAGGAGATGGGCGTTCGCTGCGAGGTGATCAGCTTCCGGGGCAACACCAGCTCCGACCTGATCGAGGTCGCCGACCTGTTCACCGACATCACCCAGATTGCCAAGGTCGAGAAGGGGTCCTCGCGTTCGGGCCGGCGGGTCGCCGACGATGATGAGGACCTGTCGATGACCGAGGTGCCCGACAAGCAGACGGAGGGGACCGGAATCGGTCGTGGACGCGGTCCGCGCGGTGGCCGGACCCGGACCAGGACCGACGAGGTCGAGCCCGTGGCCGCAGCCCCGCGCTCGGCCGCGCCGCGCCCCGTCAGCCGCGGAGGCCGTCGCCCGGTTGAGCCGATTGCGGCAGAAGTGGCTCCGGCCGATCTGCCGCCCGCAGCGGCAGCCAGCGCACCGACCTTCACCGGCGGCCTCGTGGCCCTGCCCGGCGAGAAGCTCTCCAAGGCGGCGATCGCCGCCGCTGCGCAGGTCAGCCCCGCGGCCCCAGTCGCCCTCGATCCGGACCTCGAGCCGGATGTCGAGGATGAGGATGAGAACGGACCAACCGAGCGTTCCGCCGTCGAAGGTGAGTCCGAGGAGGGTCAGCGCCGTCGCCGCCGCCGGGGCGGTCGCGGTCGCGGTCGCGGTCGTGGTCGCGGCGAAGGTGAGCCATCGACCGACCTCGCGGTCGGCGGTGCCACCGGCGTGGCGGGCGATCGGCCGGTGAGCCAACCGGCTCGCGAGGTCGTTGCCCGGCCGGTGGCCCGGGACGAAGAGGAAGAGGAGGACCTGCCGGTTGCTCCACGACCGCCTCGTTCGGCGGCCTTCGGCTCGGTCTGGGATAGCCAGATCGGGATGGATCGGGCTCCGGCAGCCAGCCTGTCGCCGCTCGACGTCGACGACGAGGACGAGCCGGCGATCCCGGAGTACCTGATTGCCGAGCAGCGTCGAGGCAACCTGGCCGGTGCCCGTGATGGCCGCCGACCGGGCGGCGCTGGAGTCCCGAACCGGGGCGGCCGGGCCGGCAGCTATGCCGCCGCGATGGAGCGCGAGCGCTTCGGTCGGGGTGGCGGTGGCGGCGGGATCAACCGGTATCCGGACGTTTCGGGCCGGCGTCCCGACGAGCGGCCGCGCCGGGACGAGCCACGCCGCGAGGAGCCGCGCCGGGACGACCGGCCGCCGGTTGCCGCGCGCCAGGACCGGCCTCGGTCAGGCGACGAGCCGTGGAGCGAGGTGCCCCCCGAGCTCGAAGCCCTGCTCCGGGCGCAGATTGCCTCGAAGCCGGGCCGCCCGGCCAGCCGGCCCGAGACCCCGTCAGCAGCGGTCGATGCAGCCAGTCCCGCCCGTCGGGGCCGGCCGGCCAAGGCGTCCGTCGCGGTTGAGCCCGAGGTGGCCGTCGCGGCCGCTCCGCCAACTGAACCTGCGCCGGCCAGACGGCGAGCCCCTGTCCGACGGGCGCCCGAGCCGGCCACCCCGGTTGCCGACGCGGCTCCAGCCGCCGAGCCACCTGCAGCCCGACGCCGAACGCCGGCCCGAGCCAAGGCCGGTCCTGCCTCGAGTGAGGCAGCGGCCCCCGCGGCGAGTCCGGTTGCCCGGCGTCGAACGTCGACCCGGGCGGCTGCCGCGGACGCCTCAACCGAGGTGCCGGCTCCGGCCGACGCCCCGCCGGCCGCCCCACGGCGACGGGCGACCCGCAAGGTTGCCGAGTAGCCTCGAGCCCATCGTGGTCGATATCGCGCGGCAGTGGGTCACCCGGGCACAACCCGGAACGCTCGCTGCCGCTGCTGCCCTCGTGCGGGGCGCCGTGCCGCACGCCGTCCTGATCGTCGGCCCACCGGCCGTCGGTAAGACGACCCTGGCCGAGGACCTGGCGGCGGGCCTGTTGTGCCTTGCCCCTGATCCGGCCGAACGGCCGTGTCGGGCCTGTCGCGGCTGCCGGCTAGTCGCTGCCGGCAACCATCCCGATCTGCATCGGATCGGTCCCGATGGTCCGGGCGGGCAGGTCGTCATCGGTGATTCTGGCCGCGCGGCGCCCCGTGGCGTCCGCCACCTGGTGGCCGAGCTGGCCTATCTGCCGATCGAGGGCGGACACCGCGTCGCGATTGTGGAGCATGCCGACCGGATGAACGATGACGCCCAGAACGCCCTCCTCAAGACGCTCGAGGAACCCCCGACCGGCGTCACCCTGGTCCTGTGCGCGGACGAGGAAGATCGCCTCCTGCCCACCGTCCGCTCCCGCTGCGTGCGACTGCGGGTGGCCCCACTGGGCGTCCGCTCGATCGAGGAGCTCCTCGGCGCCCGGGGCGTGGCCGATGCCCCGACCGCCGCCCGCCTGGCCCGGATCGCCGCCGGGCGACCCGGCCTGGCCCTGGCCTACGCCCGGCTGCCCGAAGCGGTAACGATCCATGACGAGATCGCCCGTTCGCTGCTGGATCTGGTGGCGGCATCCCGATCGGCTCGCCTGGTGGCGGGCCGCGAGTTGATTGAGCGGGCGGCTGCACTCGAGACGGCGCTTGGGCCGGTGGCCGCCCCGAGTCCCAGGCCCGCCCGCGTTCCGCGGGGAGTCCCTGCAGGACGGACGGTCGAGACCCCCACGGTTGACGTCCCAGCGGCCGAGGCCGACTCCGACCTGGCCGCCGACGTCGGGCCCGGCAAACGCAGCGCGGCCGAGCGTCGCCGAGCCGTCCTGACGCTCTTGGGAATCTGGCGCGAGGTGGCCCTGGACCTTGCCATCGCCGGCCTCGGCGGGCGAGGAGCGGTCCGCGACCCGGCCCTCCTCGATGACCTGGTCGAGGCCGCCGCCGGCGTTGGTCCGGCGCCCGTCGGTCGTTTCCTGGCCCGCCTGGATCGGGTGGCGGAGTTGGTCCAGGGCAACACCGGGCCGGAACTCGCGGTCGACGTCCTGGTCCTGGCCTGGCCGCGCTCGGCCCGGGCGGCCGCCTGACCTGGTGAGCCGGGAGGCGCTGCCGGTGCGACTCGACGCGATCGTCCATGGCCGGGTCCAGGGGGTCGGCTTCCGGCTGTACGTGGCCCAGCGTGCCGTGGCCCTCGGTGTCGGAGGCTGGGTGGCCAACGACTCGGACGGCAACGTGCGCTGCGTGGCCGAGGGCGATCGGGCCGACCTGGAGGCCCTCCAGGCAGCTCTCGAGCTCGGCCCGGCCGGCGCCCGCGTCGAGCGGGTCAGCGTCACCTGGTCGGATGCGCTTGACTCATTCGGGCGGTTCGAGATCCGGAGCGGCTGGACCTCCGGCGACTGACCGGTCAGGGAAGGCCGCTGATCAGGCCTCCATCGACGGCGCTGAACGTGCCTGTCTGGTAGCTGGCAAGGTCCGAGGCGAGGTAGGTGACGAGGGTCGCCAGTTCGTCGGGACGACCGTAGCGGCCGGCCGGAATCGCGGCGAGGTGGCCGGCCCGAACGGACTCGATCGACTCGCCGGTGCCCTCGGCGCGACCCCGGTCGAGGCTCTCGATCCTGGGCGTGTCCAGCCGTCCGGGCAGCACCCCGTTGATCGTCACCCCGTCCCGGGCAACCACCCGGGCTGTGGTCTTGAGCCACGCCGCGAGCGCCCCACGGCCGGCGTTGGAATAGACGAGGTCGGGGATCGGCTGACGTACGCCGGACGACAGGATCGCCACGATCCGGCCCCATTGAGCGGCACGCATCGCGGGCAGCAGCGCCGTGGCCAGCTCGATCGGGGTGGTGGCCAGCAGCTGGAATGCACGCGCCCAGCCGGCCGGGTCCGTCCTGGTTGGATCCACGGCTGGCGGGCCGCCGGCATTGAGAACCAGGATGTCGATCCGTCCCAGTGCGGCGGTTGCCTCGGCTGCGAGCCGGCCGGCCGTGTCGGGCTGGGCCGCATCGCCCGTGAGCGTGAAGACCTCGACACCATGGCGCCGCCGGATCTCCTCGGCGACCGGGCCGAGCCCTTCGGCACTCCGGGACCACAGCGCCAGGCGACAGCCTTCGGCCGCAAGCCGTTCGGCCGTTGCCCGGCCGAGCCCCGACGAGCCGCCCCCGACCAGTGCTGTCCGCCCCTGGATCCCGAGGTCCATCGTGCCCTCCAACGTGGTTGATCGCGGCCCATCGTGCCACGGATCCAACCCGGCCGGGGCCGGCACGTGGGCCGATCGCCGAGCCGGACCGGGACCTGTCGCCCATTGCGGGCAAGACCTCCAGCGCGCAGCGTGATCGTGATGGAATCGCGTTCGGAGCTGGCTGCGTCCCTGCCGCGCTTATATCGGGCCGCCCTCGACGCCGTGGATGAGCTCAGCCGACTCGGCCTGCGCGACGATGCGGCCAAGCTCCGCTACCGGGCGATCGGTGCCTACAGCCGCGCCTGGGACGAGGACTGCAAGCGCAGCCTGGAGGATGTCCAGCGCCAGGCCCGGGCCGCCAGCATCTCGGTTGCCGCCCGGACCGGCCGGCCGATGCCCGGAGCCAGCCCGGCCGGCTGATCGCCTCCCGACGCTCCCCGGCCGCGTTCCGCTACGCTCACCCGATGGAGCCCAGCCCCACCTGCGCCGCGTTGCTTGCCCTGGCAGTCGAGGCCGAGGAGGCACTCGCCGACCTCGGTGAGTCGATTGATGATGAGTGGTCGTACGTCAACGACCTGCGCCAGGCCTGGACCGATCGGCTGACCGACCTGGCGGCCACGCCGGGGGCCGCTGCTCCGGCCGGGGCCGAGGTGGTCGAAGCGATCCGGCTGGCGATCGAGGAAGCCGCCCGGATCAGCGATCCGCACCGGGCGATCGACTGGATGTCAACGTTGCCGCAGGTAGTGCTGCTGGCGGCAGAGGCGGCGCTGGCGACCGGCGATCCAGGTGGGGTCGCCTGAGATGCGCTTCCAGGACGCGGCCCGCGACGGCCGGGCCATCGTGTACGCGACAATCCAGGCCGATCCGCTGGTCGGCCGGGCGGCCGAGCTGCTCAGCCGCTGCTCGCGGGCGGAGCGGATCCTGGCCCGCGCCGTGATGAACGGCGAGTCGACCGAAGCCGACCTCTGGCGGCGTATGTTTCCGACCTTGTTCGGCCCCGACGCCGACCCATCGGGGCGGGAGCGGTCGGAGGCGATCCTGGCCGCGTCGCTCGAGGTGGCGAACCGAGGCGACCAGGTCCGGAGCCAGGTTCGGGGAGCGATCGTCGAGGAGCTCACGGCCCGCCTGCTCGCCCGGCGGACCCCGGCCGGCGCGGTACGGCGCGAGCGGCGGATCCTGTTCGACGGCGTGGCGGCCGAGATCCATCCGTATGACGTCACCGTCGAGGTGACCGGCTCGGCCGAGGCGTTCGACTGCAAGTGGGGAGCCAGGGGAATCAACGCCGATGTCCTCCACCAGCTCGACGATGCCCGGACCCACGCCCGCGACGAGGACGAGGCACTGGGCGTTGCCCTGGTCATCTTCGACGCCGAGCAATCCTGCCTGGTTCGGCTCGAGGCGCAGACGGCGCCCCATGCCCAAACCCGCCTGATCGCGATCGAGCAGCTCGATTCACTCGCCGGCCCCTCACTGGCTGGCGCCGGCCCGGCCGGTCGATGAACGAGGCCACCTTCAGGCCGAGTCCAGCCGACCCGGACCATGACCCCGAGCACGACCGCTATCGGCCGCCGACCGAGACCGAACGGCGCTCCTCGTCCACCTATCGAGTTCGGTTCGACGAAGCGGGCCCCGACGGAATCGCCCGAGCCTCGGCCTACCTCCGCTACGCCCAGGACCTGGCCTGGCTCCACTCGGAGCGGCGGGGCTTCGGACGGGCCTGGTACCGTGATCGGAACCTCGCCTGGGTCGTCCGTGCCGTGGACCTCAGGATCGAGGCGAGCCTGCCCACGGGCACCGGGTTGATCGCCACGACCGAGGTGATCGGTGGTCGCCGGGTGATGGCCCGCCGACGCTGCGACCTGCGAGCTGAAGGTGATGGATCACCGATTGCCAGCGTGCTGACCGACTGGGTGATGACAACGACAGCCGGTGTGCCGACGCGTGTTCCCGACGCCTTCCCGATCGCCTTCGGAGTGCCGCTCGGCAGCTTCGAGCCGACCCGGGTCGACCCCGGCCAGCCGCCGCCCGGCGCGGCCCAGCGTTCGTTCGACGTGCGCCTCCACGAGCTCGATCCGATGGGCCACGTCAACAACGCCGTCTACCTCGACTGGCTCGACGAAGTCGTCAACCTCGCCGACCCGTCGGCGATCCGAGCGGTGCCCCGCCGTTACCGGCTGGAGTACCGCGCCGCAGCTGCGGCCGGAGCCGCCATGGTCGGCCGGGCCTGGCCGCGGGATGGTGGCTGGGCCTATCGGCTGGACGATGAAGCCGGACGAGTGTGCCTCGCCGGACAGCTCGCGAACGCCCCGACCGGCTGAAGCGCGAGCGCGCCGGGGTTCGGGCGTGGACCGCAAGCAACGCGGGTCGGTGACCAGCCGCACCGTCCGCCATCTCATACGCCAGCAGACCCCATCAAGCGGGGTACTTCCGATCCCCCGTCGAGCGGGACGTGCACCGCTGCACCGGCCTCGGCGGGGCAGGGTACCGGCCGTGGTGCATCCGCCCGTGGACGATCTGGCTATACCGGACCGGGACCCCGCGGCCCAGTCTTTGGCTTGGAAACCCACTCGATCCACGGGCCTGATCCCGGGGAGGAGTACTGCCAGACCAAGGGGACCGACAACCGATGGTGATCGCGACCAGCATCGAGCTACTGCTCGCGGCGCTGGTCGTTGCCTGCATCGGGGCGATCATCGGCAGTGCCGGGTTTGCCGCCACGGTGGGTCGCCGCCAGATCCGCCGGATCGCGGCGATCACGGAGGCCCTGGCCGGCGCCACGGACCCGTCCTCGGTCGTGGACACCGACAATCTCGACGACCCGCAGCTGCGGGCCTCCTTCGGCCGCCTGGCGGTGCGCGTCTCGGAAGCGTGGACGCTGGCCACGGTGGACCCCCTGACCGGCGTCCTCAACCGGCAGGCCCTGATCGGTCGGATCGAGGCTGAGCTCGAGCGAGCGGGACGCTACGGCCGGCCGCTGTCCCTGGTCCTGGTCGACCTTGACCACTTCAAGCGGGTCAACGACACCCACGGCCACTCGGCCGGCGATACGGTCCTGCGCGAGTTCGCCGCCGTCCTTCAGGCCAACGTCCGGGCCGTCGACATCGTGGGACGCTACGGCGGCGAGGAATTCATGCTCGTCCTGCCCGAGACCGACGCGGATGCCGCGGCCACGATGGCCGAGAAGCTTCGCCGGGTCGTGGCCGGACGCCAGATCCGGATCGAGGACGGCAACGTCCTGACGATCACGATGAGTGCCGGCGTCGCCGGCGGCCTCGGTCCGCATCTCCGGCTTGACGCCCTGATCAACGACTCCGATGCCGCCCTGTACTCGGCCAAGGCCCTTGGGCGTGACCAGGTCTATGTCTTCCACGAACTCGCCGAGGGCAACCTGGTGCGCCGGGCCGCCATCGCTCCGCACGCCCGCCAGCGCGCCGTCGATGTCGGCCGGGCGGCGATGCGGGCCGCCACCGCGACCCTCCAGGCCGCCCTCGAGGAACGCAATGGCTGGACCGGCAAGCCCTCGAACATGATCGCCGAGATGTCGACGATGCTGGCCCAGGCCCTGGAACTGCCGCCCGGCGAGGTCGAGCGGGTCCACATCGCCAGCCTGCTCCACGACCTGGGCAAGCTGGCCATTCCCGACGAGATCCTGGACAACCCGGGCGAGCTCGATGACCGCGAATGGCGGGTCGTCTCGGAGCATCCCAAGATCGGCCAGGTCGTCCTCGAGCAGGCGGGCGCGCTGCGTGATGCGGCGACGATCGTGCTCCACCACCACGAATGGTTCGACGGCCGGGGCTATCCCCACGGCCTGGCCGGACAGGAGATCCCCGTCGGAGCCCGGATCGTGGCGATCACCGACGCCTATGAGGCGATGGTCGCGGGCCGACCCTACCGCAGCGCCGTCGCCCACGAGTCGGCCCTGGCCGAGCTCCGCCGTCACGCCGGTGTCCAGTTCGACCCCGAGCTCGTCCAGCTCTTCATCAGCCTCTTCGCGGACGGCGTGCCCTGGACGCCGAGCGAGAGCACCTACGGCCTCCGCCAGGGCGAGGGCGACCCCGAACTTGATCTGCTGGCCGGCGACCATCGCCACCATGGCGCCATCCATGACGCCGTCCACGCCCGTCGACGCGGTGAAATCAGCCATCGGTCGAGCCGGTCGCGGCGGGCCGTGACCAACCCTCCAAAGGCGGTCTGAGATGCTTGTTGTCTGCCCGCACTGCGGCTCGTCGCTGGCCGAGCGCCGAAGCCGGACCACCGGTCTGCCCTTCCTCGCGTGCGAGCGAGAACCAGCCTGCCCCGGAACACGGGCGAGCGTGGACGGCAACGGCCTCCCGAAGCGGCCCCGGGTGCACAGCCAGGATCACGGTTCGGCGCGTGGCCGCTGGTGGCGGGCGGCTCGCCGGGCAATCTGGGCCCTGACGGACTGATCGACCGGGCGATGATCCTTCGGCGGGCGATCCGGCCGGCCGTCATGGAGGACAATCCCGGCTGAGGCGATCGGCCCCGGATCCACGCCTCGAGCAGGATGATGACCGATTACGTGGGCGCCCTCGACCAGGGCACCAGCAGCACCCGCTTCGCGATCTTCGACCGGACCGGCCGGCTGCTGGCGATCGACCAGCGCGAGCACCGCCAGTTCTATCCTCGGCCGGGCTGGGTCGAGCACGATCCACTCGAGATCCTCGAACGCTCCGACGAGGTGATCCGGTCCGCCCTGGCCAAGGCCGGGATCACAGCCGGCCAGCTGGTCGCAGTGGGCATCACCAACCAGCGCGAGACCACGGTCGTGTGGGACCGTCGGACCGGCCGCCCGATCCACCCGGCGATCGTCTGGCAGGACACCCGGACCGACGCGATCGTCGCCGAGCTGGCCAGGTCGGGCGGCCCGGACCGATTTCGCGTGACCTCGGGCCTGCCCCTGGCGACCTACTTCTCCGGCCCCAAGATCCGCTGGATCCTCGACCACGTTGCCGGCGCCCAGGCGCGAGCCGCAGCCGGCGACCTGCTCTTCGGCACGATCGATACCTGGCTGATCTGGAACCTGACCGGCGGCCCGACCGGCGGCGTCCACGTGACCGACGTGACGAATGCCAGCCGGACGATGCTGATGAACCTCGAAACGCTCGAATGGGACGAGGCGATCCGGGACATCCTCGACATCCCGGCGGCGCTCCTGCCCCAAATCAGGTCCTCGAGCGAGACCTACGGGACGGCCGTCGGAGCGTTGGCCGGCGTGCCGATCAGCGGGGACCTGGGCGATCAGCAGGCGGCCCTCTTCGGGCAGACCTGTTTCGCCGCCGGCGAGGCCAAGAACACCTACGGGACGGGCTGCTTCATGCTCCTCAACACCGGGCTACGGGCGGTGCCCTCGAAGCATGGGCTGCTGACCACGCTGGCCTATCGCCTGGGCAGCCAACCGCCGGTCTATGCCCTCGAGGGCTCGATTGCGATGGCTGGGGCCCTGGTTGGCTGGCTCCGTGACAACCTCGGCCTGATCGCGGACGCCGACGAGATCGAAGCACTGGCCCGGAGCGTCCCCGACAACGGTGGGGTGTACCTGGTGCCGGCCTTCTCGGGCCTGTTCGCACCCTACTGGCGGAGCGAGGCGCGCGGAGTCATCGTGGGACTGAGCCGCTACGTCACCCGGGGTCACATCGCCCGGGCGGCCCTCGAAGCGACCGCCTGGCAGACCCGCGAGGTGCTCGATGCGCTGAACGCGGATGCCGGCACCAACCTGTCATCGCTCAAGGTTGACGGCGGAATGGTGACCAACGAGCTCCTGATGCAGTTCCAGGCCGATGCCCTGGGCATCCCGGTGATCCGCCCGCTGGTCACCGAGACGACGGCGCTTGGAGCGGCCTATGCGGCGGGCCTGGCGGTCGGCTTCTGGCTCGACGTCGAGGACCTGCGCTCGAACTGGGGGAGCGATCGGGAATGGCTGCCGACGCTCGGTACGGCCGCCCGCGAGCGTGCCTTCCACTGGTGGAAGAAGGCCGTCGGCCGAACGTTCGACTGGCTGGAGCCGGACCCGGCCTGAACAAGGCCCGGGTGGGGCATCATGAACCGATGACCGGCCGAAGTGGATTGCCCCGCAGCGTTGATGTCCTGATCGTCGGTGGCGGTGCCACCGGTGCCGGGCTTCTGCGCGACCTCGCCCGGCGCGGCCTGCGCTGCATCCTCGTGGACAAGGGCGACCTGGCAAGCGGCACGAGCGGCCGTTACCACGGGCTGCTCCATTCGGGCGGGCGCTACGTCGCGAAGGACCCCCAGGCTGCTCGCGAGTGCATCGCCGAGAACCAGGTCCTCCGCCGGATCGCGCCGGCCTGCATCGAGGATACCGGCGGCCTGTTCGTGGCAACCCCCGACGACCCGGACGACTACGTGGCGGCCTTCCCAGGCCGCTGTGCCGCGGTCGGGATTCCCTGTGATGAGGAGCCCGTCGGCCGGCTGTTCCAGCGCGAACCTGCCCTCAACCGGGCGATCCGGCGGGCCTTTCGGGTACCCGACGCGTCGCTTGAACCGTGGCAGCTGGTGGAGGCCAACCTGCGTGATGCCCGCGGGCGCGGCAGCGAGGCGTTGCCCTACCGGCAGGTCGTGGGCTTCGAGCGCAACGGCGGGTTCATCGCCGCGGTCTCGATCGCCGATGTCCGGAGCGGCACGATCGAGCGGATCGAACCGAGGATCGTCGTGTCGGCCGCTGGGGCGTGGGCCGGCCAGGTGGCCGCCCTGGCCGGGGTCGAGCTGGCGATGTCGCCGGGCAAGGGCACGATGCTGGTCTACAACCAGCGGATGACCGACTCGGTCGTCAACCGCTGCAAGGCGCCCGGCGATGGCGACATCATGGTCCCCGTCCACACCGTGGCGATCCTGGGCACGAACGATGTCCCGGTCGACGACCCGGACGACTACGAACCCAGCCAGGCCGAGATCGGGGCCCTGATCGACGAGGGCGAGAAGCTCTTTCCTGGCCTTCGCCGGATGCGAATCGTGCGGGCCTACGCGGGTGTCCGGCCGCTCTACGCGGCCGGCGAGGCGAGCGCCGCCGACCGCGAGATTTCGCGGGCCCACGCCGTGATCGACCATCAGGCCCGCGACAACGTCTCGAACTTCGTGTCGATCGTGGGCGGCAAGCTGACGACCTACCGGCTGATGGCCGAGCAGACGGCCGACGTGGTCTGCGCCAAGCTTGGGGTGGACCTGCCCTGCTCAACCGCCGATGAAGTGCTCCCGGGCCAGGGCCCGGAACGCGGCTACTATTGGCTGGGGCATCGCCTGGCCGAGCACGAGGCAAGCGGCGGGGGCGACGCGGAGCTGATCTGCGAGTGCGAGTTCGTGACCCAGCCGATGCTCGAGCGGTTCTTCGCCGAGCATGGACCGTGCAGCCTTGACGACGCACGCAGGAGTACCCGGCTCGGGATGGGCCCCTGCCAGGGCGCGTTCTGCACGTTCCGGGCGGCCGGCGTGCAGGCCGCGCTCGATCCCACCGAGGCGCAGCCGGAGCTCGCCGAGGCGGCCCTCGTGGCGTTCCTGCGTGAGCGCTACAAGGGCACGCGGCCGATCGCCTGGGGCCGCCAGCTCCAGGAGCTGTGGCTGTCCAGCGGGATCTACTGGGGCGTCCTGGGCGTGGATGCCTTCGAACCGGCAGCGGTGAGCGATGGCCCGGACTGACGTGGCCGTGGTGGGCGCCGGACTGGCCGGTCTGACCGCGGCGATCCGGCTGGCCGAGGCCGGCGCGCGGGTGGAGGTGCTTGCCACCGGCCATGCCGCGACCCACTGGGCACCCGGCGGGATCGACGCCGGGGCGGTCCCCGGTGCCGCGACCTCGGAGGAGGCAGTCGGGCGACTGGCGCGACGGGCGGGCCACCCCTACGCTTTTCTCGACGCCGGCCTGCCGGGGGCGCTGGCGTGGTTCCGTGGGTTGCTGGCCGCCGAGGGGCTGGTGATGGTCGGCGAGCTGGCCGACCCGCTGCGGGCCATTCCGACGGCGATCGGCTCGACCCGCCTCGGGGCGATCCTGCCGGATGGGATGTCGGCGGCGCTGCCGGCCTGGGGGCCGGACGAGACGCTGGTCGTGTGCGGCCCGGCCGGCTTCCGCGACTTCTGGCCGGACGCGATCGCGGCCAGCCTGCGCCGATCCTCGTCGTGGCGAGGGCAGCCAGGACCGGCCCGGATCGAAGCGTTGACCGTGGAGCTACCGGGCCTGGCCGGCCGGCACAACCTGAACAGCCTGGACCTGGCCCGGTCGTTCGACGATCCTGCCTGGCGCCGGACCGCCCTCGACGCGATCGCCCGGGCGATCGAGGGCCGGATCGGGGGACCGGGCCGGATCGCCTTCCCGGCCGTCCTGGGTTTGGACGATCACCCGGCTGTGCTGGCCGATGCCCGCAGTTGCCTGCCGCTTGCTCCGTTCGAAGTCGCGCTCGTGCCCCCGAGCGTACCCGGCTTGCGCCTGTTTGCTGCCCTGCGCGCCGCGCTCCGACAACACGGCGGCCGGCTGCAGCTGGGCGAGGCGGTCCACGGCACGATTGGAGCCGATGGCCGGGTGACCCAACTCCGGGCGCCGGCCGCGGCCCGCGAATTCGTCCTGACGGCAGGCGCGGTCATCCTCGCCACGGGCGGGATCGCTGGCGGTGGGATCATCGCCGAACAGGAGGGATCATTGGTCGAAGCGGTCCTGGGCCTGCCCGTGGAGGGCCCGGAACCGGGCGATCAGCTGCTCGGCGACCCGTTCGATCCGGCCGGCCATCCGCTCGAGTCCGCCGGGATCCGGACCGACGCCCATCTGCGACCGGTGGCGGCGGGCAGTCCCGACCGGCTCCTTGTCCAGAACGTCCGGATCGTGGGCAGCCTCCTGGCCGGTCAGCGCTACCTGCGCGAACGCTGCGGTGACGGGGTGGCGATTGCCAGTGCCCGGCTCGCCGCGGACGAACTGCTGGCCGCGGCGGGGGCGGCGTTGTGACGATCGCGGACGTGGTCGCCCAGGCCGCCGGAATCGCGCAGGCCGGAGGTGTCGGCATGAGCGCCGACGAGTGCCTGAAGTGCAACGTCTGCACGACGGTCTGCCCGGTCGCCCGGGTGACCGACCTGTTCCCCGGCCCGAAGTACGTCGGGCCGCAGGCTCAGCGTTTCCGGCTGGGGACCGACCTCCCGCCCGGGACCGGCCCACTGTCGGTGGTCCGCTCGCCGGATCTGACCGTCGACTACTGCTCGGGCTGCGGGTTCTGCTCGACCGCCTGCCCGGCCGGCGTGAAGGTCGCCGAGATGAACAATCGGGCCCGGGCCGCCCTGCGCTCGGGCCATCGGCCACGCCTGCGCAACTGGCTCCTTGGCCAGACCGACCTGACCGGGCGGCTCGGCGTCCTGGCCGCGCCGCTGGCCAACTGGGCACTCCACAATGCCCTCGTCCGGGCGCTCGTCGACCGCGTGTTGAGGATTGACCGGCGAGCGCCCCTGCCTCGTTTCAGCGGGCGGACCTTCCGGTCGGGCCTCGGCCGGCATCATCACGGCCGCTGGTCGGCCGACGCCGTTCCGCCGATCCCGCCGCCGGATCGCGCCGTCGTCTACTTTCACGGCTGTGCCGCCAACTACTACGAGCCGCATGTCGGCCAGGCGGCGATCGACGTCCTGGAGCGCAACGGCTTCACGGTCATCGTCCCGCCCCAGGTCTGCTGCGGCCTGCCTCTGATCAGCAACGGGTTGTACGGCCAGGCCCGC
>JBBRIM010000013.1:0-22909 GCA_038221095.1 Candidatus Limnocylindrales bacterium | reverse complement strand
AACGGGCAACGGCCCGCCCGGGTCGTGGCTGAGGATCGCGGTTCCTACCGGGTCCTCGGCACCGCCGGCGAGCAGCGAGCATCGGTGACCGGCCGGTTCCGGTTCGATACCACTGACCCGGCCGCTTTTCCGGCGGTCGGTGACTGGGTCTCGATCGAGAGCGACGCCGCCGGCAACACGATCATCCATGCCGTGCTGCCCCGCCGCAGCGCCCTCATCCGGCAGGCCGCCGGCCGCAGGACGGAGGCCCAGGTCGTGGGCGCGAACCTCGACGTGGTCTTCGTCGTGGCCGCCCTGAATGGCGATCTCAACCTGCGCCGCCTCGAGCGCTACATCGCGGTGGCCTGGGAGAGCGGCGCCGAGCCGATCGTGCTCCTCTCGAAGGCCGACCTCGCCCATGACACCGCCGCCATCCTGGTCGGTGTCGGGGCAGTCGCGGCCGGGGCGGCTGTGCTCGTCGTCAGCTCGTTCGACGGGCGGGGCGTTGACCAGGTCCGGGCCTTGATCGGACCGGGCCGGACGGCTGCCTTCGTGGGTTCGTCAGGGGTCGGCAAGTCAACCCTGCTCAACCGACTGGCCGGCGAGGAGCGGGCGATGGTGAACGAGATCCGCGAGGACGACGCCCGCGGCCGGCACACCACCACTCGTCGCCAGATCCACCTGTTACCAGACGGCGGGCTCGTGCTCGACACCCCGGGCATGCGCGAGCTCTCGCTGTGGGACGGCGACGGGCTCGAGCAATCCTTCGCGGACATCGACGAACTGGCCCGGGGCTGCCGGTTCGCCGACTGCGCTCACGCTGCCGAACCGGGCTGCGCAGTCCAGGCGGCGATTGCCGGCGGCGTCCTCGGCGCCGATCGGCTCGAAAGCCAGCGCAAGCTCGAGCGGGAGGCCGGTCACCAGCTCCGCCGGGTCGACGCCCTGGCTCGGGACGAGGAACGTCGGCGCTGGAAGAAGATCAGCAAGTCGGTCGGCAAGCAGATGGATGCCAAGTACGGGCCGGAGCGCTGGTGACGACCTCAGACTCGGGTGGCGAGACGGCCCTCCCGCCCGACCTGCCATCGATCGACGGTCTGCGCCTGCGGGCCTTCGATCCCGAACGCGACTACGAGCCGCTCGTCGGCCTGATCCGGGCGGTCGCGCGGCTCGACAACCTTGACTGGCTGCCGACCGTCGACATTCTGCGCAACGATTTCGACCACGCCGAAGGCTTCGATCCTCGCCAGGATGTGCTGATTGCGGAACTCGACGGATCGTTCGTGGCGGCCGCCGTAACCAGCCCGAGGGACCGGGGCGGCCTGCCCAGTCACAACTTCGAGATCTGGGTCGACCCGGTTGCACGCCGCCGCGGCATCGGCCGGATGCTGCTCGGATGGACGGAGCATCGGGCGGCCGCGGTTGCCCGTCTCGACGGCCGACCCGGGCCGCGCGAGCTTGAAACGTGGATCGTCGAGAGCCAGGTGGGGGCCGCCGCACTGCTCGAGGAGGCGGGTTACCAGATCGGCCGGTACGGGCTCCAGATGCTGCGCGACCTGGCCGAGCCGATCGAACCGGTCGAACTGCCGGCCGAGCTCGAGATCCGGCCGGTCGAGGCGGCCGACCATCGCCGGATCTGGGACGCCGATAGTGAGGCATTCCGCGACCACTGGAACAGCGCCCAGCGGACTGAGGCCGACTACGAAGGCTGGTTCGCCAACCCGGATCTCGACACGACGCTGTGGCAGGTGGCCTGGCATGAATCCGAGGTGGCCGGCTCGGTCATGTCGTTTGTCTTCGCCGAAGAGAACCGGCTCCTTGGACTGCGCCGAGGCTGGCTCGAGCACATCAGTGTTCGGCGGCCGTGGCGCCGCCAGGGACTGGCGTCTGCCCTGGTCCTCCGGGCCATGGTCGCGCTGCGCGCAGCCGGGCTGGACGAAGCGGCCCTGGAGGTCGATGCCGAGAACGTATCGGGTGCCGTCCGAGTCTACGAGCGACTTGGGTTTCGGCGGACCAGGACGACCGTCAAGTAAGGCAAGAAGATCTGAAACCGGCCCGCGTCGGGCAGTATTGGCTCATACGAACAGGCGCCCACCCGTTGTGACCAGTTCGATCCAGGCGGATTCGCGGTTGATCGTCGTCGACGGTCCGTGACCAGGGATCACCCGGGTCCCGGGATCGAGCCGGCCCAGGCGGGCAATCGAAGCCGCCATCTGCTCGGCTGAGCCACCCGGCAGGTCGACCCGGCCCCAGCCGCCGGCGAACAGGGTGTCGCCGCTGAACAGGATCCCCTCTTCGAGTGCCAGGAGCGAGACGGACCCCTCGGTATGGCCGGGCGTGTGGAGCACCTCGAGCCGAAGAGAGCCAAAACGGATCAGACCGCCCTCGGCCAGCTCCACGGCGGGCACCGACGGCGGGATCTCGAACGGGGCCATGATCGGCTGCGGATGGACCAGCCGCTCCCGGTCGAGCGGATGAACCGCGATCGGTGCACCCGTCACCGCCGACAGCGCGGCGTTGTCCCCGATGTGATCCCAGTGGCCGTGGGTCGACACGATCAGCTTGAGCGTCCAGGCGCGGGCTGCCAGCTCGGCGTTGATCCAGGCCAGCGATGGGATTGCCGTGTCGATCGCGATTGCTTCGCGGGTCTGCGGGTCGGCCAGGACGACGACATTCGTGGCAATCGGGCCCACGGCCCGGGTGAGGAGCTCCATCGACCCAGCGTAGCCGAGCGACGTTCCTCCGGGGATGGGCGCGTCGGCCGCCGGTTGGGGCGCCGACACTACGGCCGCCAGGTGACGACTCCGATGCTATTGACCGGGCAGCCGACGATGGCCCAGCCGTCGACGTCTTCCACCGCCAGCGCCTCGAGGGCAGCCTGCAGGCGCATCTCGTGGATACCCGTCGGGTCGATCCACAGCTGGCGTCGGACGAACCCTTCGAGTGCCGCCCGTGACCCGAATCGGCGGGCCTCGCCGGGGACCCGGACCACGTCCACGGTCCGACCGCGAGCACGCAGGAGCTCCACGAAGTCGGCCAGGGCCGGCAGCGCAATCCGGGCCTCGCCGTGAACAGGCGGCCAGAACGGGTCGACCGCGCTGGCCGGCATGTGGTCCATCAGGACGGCGACGCAAGTTCGTCGGGCGGCCACTTCGAGGGCGGCGACGAACGGTCCGATTGCCTCGATGTCATACCCGACATGGGCGATCAGGACGACGTCTGCCTGCAGGGCGCCGGCCGATTCCGGATCTGGCGGCGGCCAGCGTGCCTCGACCGGCCGGACGTTGGCGATGGCATGCTCGCGGGCAATCTCGCGCAGGTCGTCGAGCATTGACGGTGAGGCATCGAGGGCGATCACGGTGCCGCCGGACGGGGCGAGGGCAAGGGCCAGCGGGAGCGCGAACCGGCCTGCGCCGGCCCCTACATCGAGCCAGGTCTCGCCCGGCTTGACGAGGTCGAGGAGGGCGGTCAGGACCAGGTCGTCGGTTCGGGTCGGATCGGCCCGGAAGAGGAGCCTGACCGGGGCGTAGAAGTCGGCCCCGTCGGGCACCTCCCGGATCCGCTCGACCTGCTCCCGGTTTGCCCGGACTCGATCCGCCCATTCGGCCTCGACGGCGCGGGCGAGGTCGGCGGGGGTGTCCATGTCGGGATTATCTCCGGCCACCGGGACCTCCGTGACGAGCCCGGGATGGGCCAGGATCACGGCCGTAGTCCAGGCCTATCGGCCGAGTGGTCGGGCCGTACCGGCCAGGCCAGCGTCGGCCGCCGGCAGGGTGGTCATCCGGCGGACCTCGGGGCGCAGGCTGACGATCCGGGCCGGCCGCGGGACATTGGCCGCGATCCGGCGGTTGCCCGCCCCAGGCACCCGGGCCGGCGCTGCCAGAACCCCGGCCCGTGCCCGCCGGGCCGCCTCCCGCCGGGTGGAGGCGTCCGACAACAGCACGCCCAGGCGCTGCAGGCTGGCGATCGTACCGGCCGGTACGAAGTCGTCGATGTAGGGCATGGCGGCCGACATGCCCGCCGCGAGTGGCTGGTAGCCGGGCGCGCTGGCCAGTGGATTCAGCCAGATCAGGCGGTGGCAGCTGCGCTGCAAGCGGGCCGTCTCGGCCGCCACGAGATCCGGGTCGCCCCGGTCCCAGCCATCGCTGACAACGACCACGACCGCGCTGCTGCGCAGGACCCGGCGGGCCCAGCGCAGGTTGAACGTCCGGAACGATTCGCCGATCCGGGTTCCGCCCGACCAGTCGCTGACCGTGAGTGAGACCCGGGTGAGTGCCCGGTCGCGGTCGCGGTCGCGGAGCAGCCGGGTCACCCGGGTGAGGCGGGTCCCGAACACGAAGGCCTCGGTCCGGACCGCCGACGCCGCAAGGGCCTGGCTGAAGCGGAGCAGGACCCGGGCGTGGCGCTCCATCGAACCGGAAATATCGCAGATCACGACCAGCTGTCGAGGTCGGCGGACGGGCCGCCGCCAGACCCAGTCGACCACGTCGCCGCCGGTTGCCAGGCTGCGCCGGAACATCACCCGGGGCGCCACGGTCCGGCCGTGATGATGGAGCTCGCTGCGGCGGGTCCGGCGCCGCTCGAGATTGGGCAGGAGCAGGTCGATCAGGCGCTCGGCATCGCGCAACTCGGCTGCACTCATCCGGTCGAATTGCTGGTGGCGATCGATCTCGCCCTGGCCGTAGGCCAGCTCGGAGACGGCCAGTCCGGCGGCCGCTTCGTCCTCGTCGACGTCGTCACCATCATCGACCGAGCGGGGCGAGCCCTCGGGCGTGGACTCGCGGATCTCCTGGGTCAGTCCCTCCTCGGCGGCGCCCTGGTTCTCATCCTCGTCGGCGGCCTCGTCGCGCGGCGGATGGGCGGGCAGTGGGCCATCCTGGGCCGGGGCGCGCGTGCCACGGGCCCGCCAGAACCGGTTGAAGACCTCGTTGTAGACCTCAATCTCGTCGCGCCGGCGGACGAAGACGGCCTCCCCCGCTGCCCGGACCTGTTCCCGGTCGCCCAGCTCGACAACGCCCAGCGCCCGGCTGAAGTCGATGGCCGCCCCAAGGTCGGTCGCCAGGCCCGCCAAACGGAGCTCGCGCGCGAACCGGACGGCCCGGCCGAGGAAGCGCCGGCCGTCCACGGCCGAGCCGCGGGCCAGCCCGGGCGCCGCAAGGGGCACGATCCAGGCCGGTGTCGAGGCCATTGGAAGTCCGCCGTCTCGCCCCGGCTAGGCGCCGGGGGCGAGCTCCTCGAGCATCTGGCGGGCGGTCTCGCCGCGCACACCGCGCACGTCTTCCTCGTACTTGAGGACAACGCCGAGTGTGTCGTCGACAACGGCCGGGGCCAGTTCGGCGGCACCCAGGGCGAGCAGGGCCGAGGCCCAGTCGAGTGTCTCGGCAACCCCCGGAACCTTGGTCAGGTCCGCTTCGCGCAGGCGGTGGACGAACCCCACGATCTGGCGGGCGAGCCGTTCGGGCGCCGCGGGAACTCGGGTCAACACGATCTCCAGCTCTCGCTCGAAGGTCGGATAGTCGATCCAGTGGTAGAGGCAGCGCCGCTTCAGCGCGTCGTGGACCTCGCGGGTCCGATTGCTGGTCAGGATGACCCGGGGTGTGAGCTCGGCCTTGATCGTGCCGATCTCGGGCACCGTGACCTTGAAATCGGACAGGATCTCGAGGAGGTAAGCCTCGAACTCCTCGTCGGCCCGGTCGATCTCGTCGATCAGCAGGACCGGCGCAACCCCGGCGGGGGCGTCGAGCGCCTGGAGGAGCGGCCGGCGGATCAGGAACTCCGGGCCGAAGATGTTGTGGGCGGTTGCCCGGTCGGCCTGGCCGCGCGCCTCGAGCAGTCGGATCTCGAGCATCTGGCGGGGGTAGTTCCACTCGTAGACGGCACTCGTTACGTCGAGCCCCTCATAGCACTGCAGCCGGATCAGCGGGGCTCCGAGCGTGGCTGCCAGGACCTTGGCCAGCTCGGTCTTGCCGACCCCGGCTTCACCCTCCAGGAGCAGTGGCCGTTCAAGCTCGAGGGCCAGGAAGACCGCCGTGGCAACCGAGCGATCGGCGATGTAGTCCCGGGCTCGGAAGGACGCCTGGATCGCTTCGACCGAGGCCGTCGAGGCCGGTCGATCCTGGCGGACTGGGCGGGCTGGCTGGACGTCGCTCACGGCCACAATCTACCGCCGCGCCCGGTCAGCCGTCGGGACACAGTCGAGCCGGTCCGTTCAGTCCGCCCGTGGACGGCCGGCGCCGCGGAGCAGCCAGACCAGGACCAGGGCGATTGCCCAGATCACGATGTCGTTCGGGACGAATCCGAGCAACGTGTCGCTGCCCGAGTGACTGACCGCGTCGATGGCCAGGAACAGCCGGATCGAAAGGATGACGGCGAGGGTCAGGACGACGAGCGAACCGACCCGAGCGAGCTGCTCCGGCGTCCAGCGAACGTTCATCGGAGCTGGGCCAGGGAGGACTCCACCGTGGCCCGCCTCAGGGTTGCCGCCGGGGCGGCAGCTCCGACGGCGGCGTCCAGCGGCCTACCGCGGCGCTTCTGATGTCGACCGCCCGTGGATCGAGCTGGGACTGGATCGGAACCTCATCGCGCGCCTCAATGATCCTGGCTGCCTCACCGAGCCTGGCCATCTTGGCCTTGGCCACGTCCGGTTCGAGGCCGGCCATGCTCCCCGCCGGCGCGACGCCCACCCGCTCGAACCCGCGGCCGCCGCTGGCCGCATACGAGGCCGCCCAGACGATCAGTTCCACCTCGTCGATCCGGGGATCCAGGGCGTCGACCGCACCGCATACGATCCCCCGCTCCTTCGGTGCGCGGGTGATCAGCCGCCAGTTATCCGGGCCCTGGATCAGGTCGAAGAAGTGGCTTTCCCAGGGCGCCCCGAAGATCGTTTCGGTACCGGCTCCGTCGGCGTTCCCAGCGCTGATCGCGAGGCTGCGGTGGAACCCGGCAGTCGCGTCCGGGACACCGTCGAGCAGACGCCCCTGGGCCTCGCGGAAGAGGTTCCGCTCGGCCTGGTTCGGGCCGATCCCGATGGCCTCATCCTCCTCGACCTGGACGAAGGGGCAGCCCGCCTCGGCCAGCGCCACGAGTTCGGAGTTGAGGGCCGCGGCGAGGGCCATGGTCAGGCGTCGACGGCCAAAGTTGCCCCGCTCGAGTCTGCGGCCGAGGGTGTACGGCCCGATCAGCCGGGCTTTCACGGGAAGGTCGGTCAGCTCGGCGGTACGGCGCCAGCCGTCGACCAGCGCAGGACGTTCCCAGGCCGGTACGCTGATCACCCGGGGCGTCCTCCCGTCGCCCTCGGCGTCTGATGGCCCGAGCGGCTCGATCCCGGCCAGCGCGGCAACAGTGGCGGCGATGAGGTTGGGGGTCCGCAGCCCGCCATCGGTCAGCAGGGTCAGCCCGGCAACCCCCTGCTCCCTGAGCACTTCCGAGACGGCCTGGTCGACCGCCGCCGGGTCGCGCTGATCGACCGGGGGACAGGGATAGCCACCGTGGAGGGTCGCGAACATCAAGCCGATCCTACGACATCGAGCCGAAGGTTCAGCCGCGGGCCGACGGCACGCCTTACGTCCCGCTTACACCAGCCGCTCTGGAGCGATCGCGGGCCGGGTATCCTCGCCGGGATGAAGACGATCCTGGTCGTGGACGACGAACGCAACATCGTCGAACTGCTTCGGCTCTACCTCGAGAAGGAAGGCTGGGCGGTGATCTCCGCCGCCGACGGCGAAGAGGCCCTCGCCCTCCACGCGCGGCACGACCCGGACCTCGTGATTCTCGACCTCATGCTGCCCCGGCTCGACGGGTTCGAGGTCTGCCGCGAGCTGCGCCGGCGGGGCGACGTCCCGATCGTGATGCTGACGGCCAGAGACGATGTCGTCGACTCGATCGTGGGCCTCGAGTTGGGCGCGGACGACTACGTCGCCAAGCCGTTCAACCCCCGGGCCCTGATTGCCCGGGTCAAGGCGCTCTTCCGGCGGACCGACGCGACCGGGCGGGGTGGCCGCCCGATCGAAGTCGGCAGTCTCCGGATCGATCCCCGTCGGCGCGAGGCAACGGTGGGCCAGCGCCGGCTCCAGTTGCGGGCCCGCGAGTTCGACCTGCTGGCCGCTCTTGCCCGCGATCCCGGGATCGTCCTCACTCGCGATGCCCTCCTCGAGGGTGTCTGGGGCACGGACTTTCCCGGTGAGACCCGGACCGTCGATGTCCACGTGGCCGAGGTGCGCAAGAAGCTGGGCGACGACGGTCCCGCGATCGAGACAATCAGGGGCCTCGGCTATCGGCTCGTGCCGCCGGCCCGCGAACCCGTCGTGAGCTGACCCAGCGTGCCCCGCAGCCTGAGCGGCCGGATCGCCGCCGCCTTCACCACGCTCGCCCTGGCGTTGCTGGTCGCGATCGGCGGAACGGTCTTCGTCGTCCTGCGCGACCTGCACCGGGCAACCACGGAGAGCCGGATGGCCGACCTCGCCGATAGCCTCCTGCCCCAGCTCCGCCAGAACATCGCCTCCGGCAACCTCCAGGGCGCCCTCGCCGACACCCAGCAACAGCTGTCCGATAGTGGGGTCGACATCATGCTGGCCACGGCCGACGGACAGCTCCACGTGATCAACAGCTTCCCGTCGGTCACCGGCACGATCAACCTGACCACGGCCACCCTGCGCGGCCAGGACGTCCACGCCACCACGGTCTTCGCCGATGGCAAGGCTCATTCGTGGGCGGCGACCAAGGTCAACGCTCGCTCGGTGGTCTTTGCGACGGTCGATCGCTCCGGTGGCGAGGCCCTCGGCGATCTTGCCCGGACGATCCCGATTGGCTTGCTGGCCGTGCTCCTCGTTGGCGGACCGCTTGCCTTCTTCCTGTCCCGCTCGGTGACCGGGCCGCTCCGCCGGCTCCAGCACGCTACGGCCGCGGTTCCGGCCACGAACCGGGTTGGCGGACCCGCCGCCACGGTCGGCGCAGGACCGGAACAGGGGCCCGGTTACGGTGCGCCGGCGCGCCCGGACCCCGGTCCGGTGCCGGTCGAGGGCCCGCGCGAGGTGCGTGAGCTGACCGAGCACTTCAACGCGATGACCGCCGAGCTGGGTACCACCCGAGAACGCGAATCGACCCTGCTGACCAACCTCCGCCACGACCTGCGGACGCCCCTGACCGTGATCAGTGGATTCGCGTCGGCGATCGCCGACGGCACGGCCGGCGGCCCCGAAGCAGTCAAAGCGGCTGAGACCATCGGCGAGGAGGCGACTCGCCTCGAACGGCTGGTTGCCGAGCTCGACACGATGGAGCGCCTGCGCAGCGGTGCCGGCGGGCTCCGGCCCGAGCCGCTGGATGCGGGCACCCTGCTCGATCAGACCGCTGAGCGCTTCCGGGCGCGCGCCGCCAGCCGGGGCGTCGAGCTTGCTGTGATCGGGGCCACCGCTCCGGTCACGCCGGGCAGCGCTTCGACAACGCCGGGCAGCCCTCCAACCGCGACCGAGCCGCGGCCCGACCTGGGCTTCGCCGCCGACCGGTTGGCGGTCGATCGCATCCTGGGGAACCTGCTCGAGAACGCCCTGGCGGTCGTGCCGTCACCGGGTGGCCACATCTGGCTCGAGGCGCGCGGCTCGGCCGACTGGATCACCCTACTCGTGAGCGATGATGGGCCCGGTTTCCCACCGGGCGAGACTGACCGGGCCTTCGACCGTTTCTACCGCGGGGATCCTGCCCGAAGCGGGCCGGGCAGTGGCCTCGGCCTGGCGATCGTGCGCGAACTTGCCCGCGCTCACGGCGGAGATGCCCTGGCCGAGAGCCTCGCCCCGCGCGGCGCCCGCCTGATCGTCCACCTCCCCCGGACACCCCGGGTCGCGGTGTAGGTCGCCGCCCGTGACCGGCAAGGCGCGGCCCGATCTCAGCATCCGGCGAGGACGCGCACGCCCCGGTTTCGTGCGCGCCCAGGACGTTGGGGCCGGCCCTATTGCGGCCTGAAGCGGGCCGGGTCGCTGCCCAGGAGGACGCCCGCCACGCACAGGGCCAGGAGGGCGACGACGGCCAGGACCCGGAGCACGCCAATCGCCCGCGGGTCACTGGGCAGCGGTAGTCCCGTCGTCCGTTGCCAGCTTGCGGCGAGCGTCCGGACACCGGTCGGAACGATGACGGCGCCGAGGAAACCGCCAGCAAGCAGGCCGCCGAGGTGGGCGAAGTTGTCGATCGTGCCCGCCCCGAGGGTGAACCCGATCACGAGGTTGAACACGATCAGCGTGCCGATCTGGGCCAGGAGGCCTCGGCTCTGCTGGTCGAGCACGGGGTGGTGGAGCCGGCCGCTGATGAACAGGCAACCGAACAGCCCGAAGATTGCCCCGGACGCTCCGACCGCACCGATCAGTGGATCGCCGAACACGAAGCTCGCCACGGAGGCGGCCAGGTCACAGGCCAGGTAGATCAGGCTGAACAGCTTCCAGCCGTACAGCCGCTCAACGACCGGCCCGACCAGGTACAGGGCGTACATGTTGAAGGCAAGGTGGATCGGGCTCTCATGGAGCAGCGCGACCGTGAACAGCCGCCAGTATTCGCCCCCGGCCACCGCACCCTTGTCCAGGAGCAGGGTGTTGAAGAGTGAGCTGTCCGGCGGAGCAGCGACGTAGGCGATCACCGTGATCGCCAGGATCGCGTAGGCAATCGAGAACGGCAGCCCGTCTCCCCGGCTTCGGGCGAAGTAGCGCCGGGCGGCGCCGCTGTCGCCGGTCTCCTTGGCCAGCCAGCCCAGGCGCGAGGCGATCTCCGCCTTGTCCGCTGCGGTCGCTCGTCGGTCGGCCTCGCGGTACGCTCGGATCGCCTCGCCGAGCTTGTTCTGGCGGACGAGCTCCGCTGCGATGCTTCGCCAGGCCTGGTAGGTGCTTGGCGTTTCGCCGACCTCGGCGGCCGCCCGCCAGCTCGCGAGCGCCCTGTCCTCCTCGCTCGCCCGGAACCAGACGTTGCCGATTCCGAGCAGGGCCGCGGCCGTGATCGCCGGCTCGGGGTAACCAACGACCCGCGAATAGAGGCTGCCTGCGTCATTGAGGTCGCCAGACTGGAGCAGGCCGTCGGCCCGGGCAAGGTGGTCGAGGGCGTCCGGGCGGCTCAGCGCTCCATGCGGGGCAGGAGCTCGGGTGGGGTCGGTCATGGGCGGGACCATAGCAGGCCACTGCTAGAATCAGGCCATGTGCGGCCGGTTCGTCCAGCAACGTCCGGCGGCCGAGCTGGCGGCCGTGTTCGATGCCGAGCCGCCCACGACGGAACTCGAGCCGACCTACAATCTGGCGCCAACCGACTCGGCCTCCGTTGTCGTGGAGCGGGGCGACCGTCGGGCGATCCGGACCTACCGCTGGGGCCTGATCCCGTCCTGGGCGAAGGATGAGAAGGTCGCCTCAAAACTGTTCAACGCCCGGGCCGAGACCCTCGCCACGAGCGGCGCGTTTCGCGAGTCGTTCCGACGCCGGCGCTGCATCGTCCCGGCCGATGGCTTCTACGAATGGCAGCGGACCGGCGGCATCCGCCAGCCCTTCCTGATCCGGCGGCTCGATGGTGCACCCCTGGCCCTGGCCGGCCTGTGGTCCGGCTGGCGCCACCCCGAGACCGAGGAGGTGATCCGGACCTTCACCATCGTGACGACGGCGGCCAACCAGGCTCTGTCGGCCGTCCACGACCGGATGCCGGTCATCCTCGAGCCGAAAGACTGGTCGCTCTGGCTCGACACGACTGGCACGGATGTCGGGGAACTGTCCGGGCTGCTTGGACCGGCTCCCGATGCCGAGCTCGTTCTCTTTCCCGTCCGGCCCCTCGTCAACAACGTCCGTAACAACGGTCCGGAGCTGATCGAGCCCGGCTGATCGAGCCCGGCCGATCGATGCTCAGCTGCCCGCCGGTTGCCAGCCGGCGCCGGCGATTGCCGCCGTCAGTGCCTCCGGCCCGGAGGTGCCCCGGTCGAGGGCCGCAGCCAGGCGGCCGACCATCAGTCCGAAAAGTCCATCCGGGTCAATGGCGGGCGCCTCGAGCAAGGTGGCCGCCGGCGGCGCATCCGGAGCGGGGTCGCCCGGCTCCACGATCAGCACGAGTGCCGCCCCCACGTACGAGCAGTCAGCCACGACCACCGCCAGGGCATCCGGCCCGAGTGGCTCGGCCACGACGATCACCCGGTGGTCGGGCAGGTAGCGCAGTGCGAGGTCGAGATCGCCTCCATCGATCGTGGGCGCGGGCCCATCCGTCACCCGCGCCCCGGCCGCAGCGACCGGGGTGATCGTGGCAGCCGGGTCATCGGCGCCATCGCCGAACAGGGCATCGTCGTCCAGGACCGGCAGGGCCGCCAGCGGGGTGCGCCGGGAGGGATCGCGGAGCAGGGCGACGTGGCCGATCCCGGCGTCGGCCAGGGCGAGCAGGAGCGCATCGCCGGCTGGGTCATCACCCACCTTGCCAACCAGCTGGACCTGGGCACCGCCCGCGGTCGCACCTCGGGCGACGTCGATCGATCGACCCACGGCCGTCGCTGGACGACCCGGATCGCCGGGCAGGCTGGACGGTGAGCCGATGACCACGATCACCGCTGGAGAATACCCGGCCCGACCGGTCAGTGGTCCGAGGGCTCCGGCGTGTGACTCGGCTCGGGCGTCTCGGCAGGTTCGTGCGTCCCGCTCGGGCGCGGGGTCGCCGCGCCGCCTCCCCCACCACTACCACCGCCGCCGTCATCGGTGGAGCTCGGTTCGGGTGTCTCACTCGGCTCCACGGTCTCTGAGGGGTCGGGCGATTCGGACGGGCCGACCCGATCGGGCGAGGGGCTCAGCCCCGGGTTTGGGGGCTCGGGCGATCGACGGTTGGGGCTCGGACCGGGCTCGTGCGTGATCACGGGGCTGGTCGTTGGATGCGGCCCGAACAGGTTCAGGGCACCGGCCGCCGCCAGCGTGGCGCCACCGCCGATCGAGCCCACGGCCAGCACCGCGACGAGGACGATCGCCATCGCTCGGGCTCGGACCAGGGGCGGCCGATTGGCACTGAGGGCCGTCCGCCAAGCCGCGCCCAGCACCCCGGCCAGGGCTGCCAGGCGGCTTCGATGGGGGGCGGCTTCGGTTGCAACGGCCGACATCACCCGGTCGCTGAAACCCGGTGTCGGCAGCACGCCCGCGGCCCGCACCGTCCGCTCGATCAGGCGGGCAACCGCCAGGGCAGCCGCGAGCTCGGCGGAATCGACCGGCGTTTCGGCACCGTTCAACTCGTCCGGGCGAAAGGGCGTGTTCATCGCTCGAACCGCAGGTGGCCGGCGTTGCTGCGCAGGCGGAGCAGTCCCCGATGCAGGTGGGTCTTGACCGTGGCCAGTGGCCGGCCGGTCTCCTGGGCGATCTCGGCCAGCGACATGTCGCCGAAGAAGCGCAGCAGGACAACCTCGCGATAGGGATCACCGAGGGCCTCGACGG
Organism: Candidatus Limnocylindrales bacterium; assembly: GCA_038221095.1. Lineage (GTDB taxonomy): Bacteria > Chloroflexota > Limnocylindria > Limnocylindrales > CSP1-4 > Palsa-1033. The sequence goes on along the minus strand of JBBRIM010000013.1, from coordinate 9,524 downwards.
CTCGCCGGAGCTCGACCGCCTGCTCCGACTGGAGCGAAGCATCGGCCGGATCGGGCGAATCAGACGGCAGGAGGGCGAGCGGCCCGAGGGGCGTTGCCTGGTCGCCATCCATCGCAATCGGGTCGAGGCGCCACGTCGGGCGGCGCGCCCCGGCTCGTCGAATCGCCAGGCGCACGGCAATCCGGCGCAGCCACGCACCGAACGGTCCGTCGGCGCGCCATGAGCCGAGCGAGCGATAGGCGATCACGAAGGCCTCCTGGGCAGTGTCCTCGGCATCGTGGAGATCACCGAGGATTCGATGGCAGGCGCGCACGATCGCGACCGCCTCCCGATCGACAAGGACGCGAAACGCATCCCGGTCGCCGGCGAGGACGGCCTCGACGATCCGGAGCGCCTCCTCGTCGGCAGGTGCTCCGCCGTGTCCGTCGCGGTCGAAGGCGATGGTTGGATCTCCGTTGCGGCGTGGCCTGTCATCTCGTTGCGATCCGGCCGGTACCGTGGATTGTCCACGAACCTGCCGAGCGCGTCAGTCGTTGGCCTGGCCATCCTGGTTGCCGCCTTTGCCCCCAGGCTCGCCATCATGTCCGCCACCGTTGTCACCGGCATGATCGCCCGGACCATGCTGACCGGTCTCGGTCGGCTCGGCCTTCTCGGTCGGCTCGGCCTTCTCGGCTCGAACGTCAAGGACAGACGCGGGACCGGCGGTTGCGGCGCGGGGGTTCATCACCGCCGGGGCAGCCAGGGCCACGCTGGCACCGACGAACAGGGCGACGGCTGCGGCGGCGGCCCCGCTCAGCCAGCGATCGTGCAGTTTCATGTTGGGCAGTTCCAGTCATTCGAAGCAGGGCCGGCCGGGAAGGTGGGCCGTTCTACTCTCGATGAGTCAGGAGCTGGGCCAAAGGTTTCAGGTGTCGGCCTGGGTCGGCTCGCCGCTGGCTGCCGGGTCAGGCCTCCTCGGCCGGGACCTCGTCCCGGATGATCTCCACTGGACCGATGGCGGCTGCCTCGAGCTCGGCGGCGATCCGGGTGGCATCGCCGACCATCACGATGGCCGAGTGCTCCGGATGGATCCGGGCTCGTGCGATGGCCAGCACGTCATCCGCACCGACCGCTTCGATCCGGGACCGGTAGGTCGCCAACTCATCGTCGGGCAAACGGTGGACGACCATTCCGCCGATGGCCCCCACAACCGGGCCGGGTGTCTCGAAGCGCAGGGGGAAGACGCCGACCAGGAAGTCGCGCGCCGCCGCCAGCTCGGCCGCCGTCACGGGCGCCTCCCGGATCCGGCTCAGTTCGGCCAGGAGATCGACCAGCGCCGGGACGGTCACCTCCGTGTTGACCGCTACCCGGGCGGCAAACGGGCCCGCCGCTCGGCGTGGGTCGAAGCTGGCCGAGGCTCCGTAGGTGTAGCCCTTCTCCTCGCGTAGCTTCATGTTGAGGCGCGAGTTGAACAGTCCACCGAGGATCGCGCTCATCACGCTCAGGCCCGCGAAGTCATCGATCCGGCGGGGCACCCCGACATGACCCACCCGGATCTCGGTCTGAACCGAGCCCGGCCGGTCGAGCAGCTTGATCTGGAGCGAATCGATGGCCGACTCGGACGAGATCGACCCGCCCGCAGTCGCACCGGGCGCAGCCGTCCAGCCAGCGAGCAGCGACTCAGCGATCTCGACCGGGTCGCGGCCACCTGCACCGTCCACGTCGCCGGCCACGATCAGGGTCATTTGAGCGGGGTCGAAGCCGCGGGCCCAGGCCGCCGCGAGCCGACCTGCATCGAGCTGTTCGACGGTTTCCGCCACCCCGCCGGAGGGGAGGTGGTAGGGCGTGCTCGGAGCGTAGATCGTGCGGATGAATGCCTCTTCGACCCGTCGGCGCGGCTCGGCCCGGGCCTGGAGCAGGTCATTCAGGCGTTCCTCGCGCAGGCGGTCGACCTCGCGCGGCGGAAACGCCGGGTGCTCGGCGAGCTCGGCGAGGAGGGCGAGGGCGGGTTCAAATCGGGCGACCGGCACCTCAACGCTGACCGTCGACGCGTCCCAGCCGGCATCGGCATGCAGCCCGGCACCGAGCCGCTCGGTCGCCTCGACGAGGGCAACGGCGTCATAGCGCTGGGTGCCCTCGGACAGGGCCCGGGCCGCCAGTACGGTCGCCCCGGCGTCGACCTGCGGATCGTCGGCCGCGCCGTTGCGTACGACCAGCGATGCCGTCACGAGCGGTCGCCCGGCCATCGGAGCGACGATCACGCTCAGCCCATTGGACAGCACGCTCCGGCGAAATGCCGGGAATTCGTACGGCCGGGGGTGGCCGGGAGTTGGCCGGGCGGCATTCACAGAGGACTCACTCATTCCGCGCTCTCCTCGGAACCGCCGCCGGACGCGGGGATGTAGGTGAGGACAAGCCGGTTATCGGCGCGGAAGACGTCGGCCGAGACGGCCCGAATGTCGTCCGCCGTCACGGCCAGGTAGCGCGCCAGCATCGTGTCGATCAGGCCTGGGTCATCGAACAGGGTGGCATGCATCGCCAGCCGGTCGGCCCGCTCTTCGACCCGGCTCAACGCCCCAAGCTCCTCGGTCTCGATCAATGCCTTGGCCCGGGCCAGCTCATCGTCGGTCACCGGCTCGCGGGTGAGCCGCTCGAGTTCCTCGAGGTAGGTCGCCTCGACCCGATCCAGCCCGATGCCGGGCTTGACCGTGGCCCAGCCCGCGGCAATCGAGCCCCCGCCAATGAAGCCGAGGACGAAGGCGACGACGTCCTGGGCAATCTGATCGTCGCGGACCAGCCGCCGGTCGAGCCGGCTGCCCTTGCCACCGGCCAGAATCTGCATCGCGACCTCGAGCGCATCGAGGCGTCGGTCGCCCATGGCCGGCGCCCGGAACCCGAAATAGATCCGGGGCAGCGGCACCTGGTCCTCGACCGTCTCTCGGATCTCTGCCCCGAGCGTTGGCGCGAGGCTCATGTCGGCGACGGGTGGAATCGCCGGGTTGGCCGGAATACCCCCGAAGTAGTGCTCAGCCCAGGCCCGGACCTGGGCTCGGTCGACATCCCCGACGACGGCCAGTACCGCATTGTTGGGTGCGTAGTAGGTCCGGAAGAAGGCCGCCACGTCCTCGAGTGAGGCGGCATCGAGATCGGCCATCGAGCCGATCGTCGAGTGATGGTACGGATGATCTTCCGGGTAGAGGTGAGCCTGCAGCTTTTCCGACCAGGTCCCGTACGGTCGGTTGTCGTAGGTCGAGCGTTTCTCGTTCTTGACGACCGCCCGCTGGTTGTCCAGGTTTTCCTGGCTGAGCGCATCGAGGAGCGTGCCCATCCGGTCCGCCTCGAGCCAGAGGGCCAGTTCGAGCTGGTTTGACGGGAGCGTCTCGTAGTAGTTCGTCCGGTCGAGCCAGGTTGTCCCATTGACGGTGCCGCCGGCCGCCTGGACGAGGGCAATGTGCTCGGCCTTCTTGACGTTCCGGGAACCCTGGAACATGACGTGCTCGAACAGGTGCGCGAACCCGGTCTTGCCCGGAACTTCGTTCTTGGAGCCGACGGCGTACCAGATGTTGACGGCCACGACCGGGGCCAGGTGGTCCTCGGCGACGATCAGGCGGAGGCCGTTGGGCAGGCGCTCATCAGTAAACGAAACGGTGGGGATGACCATGGCAGGAAGGGTACCGCAGCCAACGGCGCGACCGGGGCCCGGCCCGGCGACGGGTCGCCCGCCCTCTTGACGGAGCTCTGAACTAGTTAGATACTTATCTAACATCCGTTAGGAGTTTGTGACACAGGCCATGGTGACCGCCAGCCAGCGCCCCCGCTCAGAATCCAGTCTCGGGGATCGCCTGCCCGGGGCCGTTCGAGTGCGCGGGTTCTCAGGCAGCGGTCTCGGCCAGGTAGCGGTGGACTTCGATGTCCGGACGATCTACGACTTCGTCTTCAGCCTGTCCGAAGAGGCGGGCTCAACCGATGACCTGCCCGCTGCAGACCGAGCCTGGCTCAGCGCCGCGCGCGCCGAACTTGACCTGCAACTCGACGGTGTCGGAGCGCTCCGCGCGGTCGAGGTCGCGGTCAGCCTTGCCGGCCTCGCGGTCAATCGACCTGATGTCCACGATGCGGCCGGGCTGGTCGAGTTCGTGGCCGGGCTGGATCCCCACGAGGTCGTTCGGCTGGTCCTGGCGGAGTCGATGTCCGATCCCAAGATGCGGGAGTGCCTCGACGCGGCCCTCACCGGCTCGGCCGACGCAATACAGGAGCTCCAGGCTGGCCTTCCAGCCGACGTTCGGATCACGGCGGAGGCCGTCCTGCGTGACCCGGCCGGCCTCGTCCATCAGCTCCTGCGAATCCTGCGGGCGTGGCTGCTGCGCTTCCAGGAACTGGAACCGCGGGTGCGCCTGATGATCCAGCACGACGTGGAGCTGCGCGCAGTGGATCGGGCCCGGCTCGGGCCGGCTGCCCTGATCGAGCGGACGACGGGCGGGATTCGCTGGCTGTCCGAACCGGGCATCCGGCGAGTGATCCTGGCTCCCTCCTATTTCAGCCGGCCCTACAACTACCTGCTCGGCGGCGACGGCTGGCGCCTGTTCGGCTACCCGATCTCGGATGCGGCGCTGGACGGGGCCGATCCCACGGCGCCTCCGGTGGCGGTCGTCCGCCTCCACCGCGCCCTGGGCGACGACACCCGGCTGCGGATCCTGCAGCTCCTGTCCCTGCGCGACTGGTACCTGACCGAGATCGCCCAGCACCTTGAGCTGTCCAAGCCGACGATCAAGCACCACCTGGCCCTCCTTCGCGCGGCCGGCCTGGTGACCCTCACCGAGGAGGGTGGCCTGTCCTACTACAGCCTCCGGCGGGAGACGATCAGCTCGGTCGGTGGCTCGCTCCAGGAATACCTCGGCGGCCACTGATCGCCGGCCCGGCTGACACGCCGAGCCGCCACCAACAGAAAGGAAACCTCAGATGACGCTCTCACAGAAGGCTGGACAAGACATGAGTCACAAGATCGATACCGGGGCGAGCGTCGAGGTGCGGGCCAGGATCGTGCGGGCCCACCGGGACGACATGCTGGCCGCCGCGGCAACGGAACGTCAGGCGCTGGCCGCCCACACCCGGATCGGAGCAGTGGGCGGACTTCGTCGCGGTCTCGGGCACGCCTTGATCAGGGCCGGCCGGGCCGTGGCCAGGGAGACCCCGAAGACCAGGGTCCACCCCGCCTGACGGGCCCGGCAGCGACGGTTACGAGCGGGCCACCACGAGGGGCCCACTCGGTACCCACTCTCCCAGGGAACGGACCTCGGCGATCCGTCCGGCCACGGCCGGATCCAGCGCCTCGGCTGCCGCCACGGCGGTTTCGATCGCGGTCAGGCACAGGATCCCCTCGGCCGTGGCCGCCAATCGAATCTCGGCCGCATCCCGGACGGCGCCCGATTGGGGGGTCGGCGTGTTGACGACCAGCCGAACATCGCCCGACCGGATCAGGTCGAGGATCGGCACGCCGTCGCCAACGTCGGGGATCGCCGTCGTGGCCGTCTTGGCAACGAGCCGGGCCGGATACCCGAGTTCGGCCAACGCCCGGGCCGTGCCGACGGTGGCGCTCAACTCAAAACCGGCACCGATCAGGGCTGTGGCCAGCCGGCCGAGCAGGGCCTTGTCGCGGTCCGCGATCGACAGGAGCGCCAGTGAAGGGCCGCTGCCGGGCGCCGGTCGCGGTGGGACGAGCGAGGCCGCGACCAGCGCCTTGGCCAGGGCCACGGCTGGATCCGTGTGGATCCCGATCACCTCCCCGGTCGACTGCATCCCCGGTCCAACCGACGGGTCCACCCCGCGCAGCTTGGCCGTCGAGAACGCCGGCGCCTTGACCGCAACGTGACCCGGCGGAGGCAACAGGCCACCCGGCCAACCGAGCTCGTCGAGCGTGGCCCCCAGCGCGATCCGAACGGCCAGCTCGACCATCGGCACGCCGGTCACCTTGGACAGGAACGGGACTGTTCTCGACGCTCGCGGATTCACCTCGATCAGGTAGACCCCGTCGTCGCGGACGATGAACTGGGCGTTGACCAGGCCGCGCACCCCGAGGGCGAGGACGATCCGCTCCATCGTGGCCACGATCAGTCCCTGGTCGCCCTCGCTGACAGTCTGGGGCGGGAAGACGCCGACCGAGTCACCCGAGTGGACGCCGGCCCGTTCGACGTGCTCGAGAAGGCCCGGGATGAGTACCAGCGCGCCGTCGCTGATCGCATCGACATCCACCTCGACCCCCTCGAGGTAACGATCGATCCGGACCGGCCGGTCGGGGTCGACGATGGTGGCGGCCGCCAACTGCCGAACAAGGTCGTCGGGCGAATAGGCGAAGTCGATCGCGAGGCCGCCGATCACGAAACTCGGCCGAACGATCACGGGGTAACCGATCCGCTCGGCCAGGGTGAGTGCCTCCTCAGCGCTGTGGGCCATGCCGCCCTCGGGCTGCGGGATCCCGAGTCGGTCGAGGAGCGCCGAGAACCGGGTCCGGTCCTCCGACTGGTCGATCGCCTCCAGGTCGGCCCCGAGCAGGGTGATCCCGGCGGCGGCCAGGGGAGCCGCCAGGTTGAGCGGCGTCTGGCCGCCGAACTGGACGAAGACGGGCAGGGGCGGCTCGCCCGGCCGGGTCTCGGCATCGATCACGTTGCGCACGGATTCCGGGTCGAGCGGCTCGAAGTAGAGCCGGCTGCTGGCGTCAAAGTCGGTCGAAACCGTCTCTGGGTTCGAGTTGATCATCACCGCGTTCCAGCCACATCGACGCAGGGTGTCGGCGGCCTGGACGGCGCAGTAGTCAAACTCGATCCCCTGCCCGATCCGGACCGGGCCTGAGCCGATCACGAGGGCCGCCGGCCGATCGACCGGCAGGGCCTCGGGCGGTGAACCTGCGGCGGCATAGGTCGAGTAGAAGTAGGGCGTCTCGGCGGCAAATTCCGCGGCGCACGTGTCGACCATGGCGTAGCCGGGCGCCAGGCCAACCTCCAGTCGGGTCCGGCGGATGGCCTCCGGCTCCACTCCGGCGAGGGTCGCCAGCTCGCGATCGCCGAAGCCCGCCCGCTTGACCGTCGCCAGCAGGCGCATCGCCCCTTCGTCAGCCGGATCGATGAGCCGGCCGCCGGTTTCCGCCACCGTCTGCTCGAGCCCGACGGCCCGACCGAACTCGGCCAGGAACCACGCCCCGATCCCGGTCGCCGCCCCGATCGTCGCTTCTGGTACGCCTCGGCGGAGCAGGGCCAGGACCCGCCACAGGCGGGTGTCGGACGGCGCCAGGAAGCGGCGCAGGACGATCGGCGCCGCGCTGCGCTCGGCATGCCGGGTCGATTCGCAGGCCTGGCCGTCGGCGTCCAACCAGCGGATCGGGGCAGCGTCGGACGGCTCCCCCGCCCCGTCGAAGTCGTCGGCCGCCTCGTCCGAATGGGCTGGATAGACCGCCGCCAGGTAGGCCATCGTCGGCGCCCAATCGGGATCCTCGGCCAGTGGGCCGACGCCCGCCTGTTCCAGGCCGCGGAGCGCCTTGTTGAGGGCAGCCCCGAACGTCCGGTCGATCGCCATCACTTCGCCGGTCGCCTTCATCTGGCTGCCCAGCGACCGATCGGCCAGGGGGAACTTGTCGAACGGGAAGCGGGGCAGCTTGACCACCACATAGTCGAGGGCCGGCTCGAAGGCCGCGACAGTCGTGCCGGTCACCACGTTGGGAATCTCGGCCAGCCGGCGGCCGGCGGCGATCTGGGCGGCGACCCGGGCAATCGGATAGCCGGTTGCCTTGCTGGCCAATGCCGAGGAGCGGCTGACCCGCGGGTTGACTTCGATCACGGCGTAGTCGCTGTAGTCGGGACTCAGGGCGAACTGGACGTTGCAACCACCCTCCACGCCGAGCGCCCGGATGATGTCGAGGGCAGCGCTGCGCAGGCGCTGGTGAACCGCGTCCGGCAGTGTCTGGACCGGCGCCACCACGATCGAATCACCGGTGTGGACGCCGAGCGGGTCGACGTTCTCCATCGAGCACACGGCGATGCACGTGTCGTCGGCATCGCGCATCACCTCGTACTCGATCTCGCCCCATCCGACAAGGCAGCGTTCGACCATCACCTGCCTGATCGGGCTGGCCCGCAGGCCGGTCCGGACCCGTTCCCGGTAGGCCACCTCGGTCTCGACGATCCCGCCACCGGTACCGCCCAGGGTGAACGCCGGCCGGACAATCGCCGGCAGGCCGATCTCGGTCAGGGCGAGCTCGCTCGAGGCAAGCCGATCGGCCTCGGTCGCCCCGTCCACGATCGCCGACGGCGCGTAGGGCTGGCCGATCCGGTCGAGCAAGCCCCGGAAGCGCTCGCGGTCCTCGGCCATCTCGATCGCCTCGAGCGGCGTGCCGACGAGCCGGACGTTGTGGCGTTCGAGCACCCCGGCCCTGTCCAGCTCGACCGCCAGGTTCAGGGCCGTCTGGCCGCCCAGGCCGGCCAGCAGGCCCTCCGGCCGTTCGCGGATGATCACCGCCTCGACCGCCTCGACGGTCAGCGCCTCGAGGTAGACGACATCGGCGACCTGTGGGTCGGTCATGATCGTCGCCGGGTTCGAGTTGACCAGGATCGTGCGGACGCCCTCGGCGCGCAGGGCCCGGCAGGCCTGCGTCCCGGCGTAGTCGAACTCGGCGGCTTGGCCGATCACGACCGGCCCCGAACCAAGGATGAGGACCGAGGCCGGCTTCATCGGCGGGCAGCCGCCGCGACGAACCGATCGAAGACGGCCAGTGCGTCCAGCGGGCCCGGGGCACCCTCGGGGTGGTACTGCACGGTCTCGATCGGCAGCTCCCGATGGCGCAGGCCCTCGACCGAGCCATCGTTCAGGTTGACCTGGCTCACCCTGAAGCCGCTCGCGTGGGGCAGGGTCTCGGCGACGACCTGGACCTCGTGGTTCTGGGCCGTGACCTGGACCCGGCCGCTCTCGAGGTCACGGACCGGATGGTTCGCGCCGTGGTGCCCGAAGCGCAGCCGGCGTGTATCTGCCCCGGCGGCCCGGCCCACGATCTGGTGGCCCAGGCAGATCCCCAGGAGCGGCCGGCCATCGGCCATCGCCGCGCGGGCCAGGCTCACTGCGCCGGCGAGGCGGGCCGGGTCACCCGGTCCGGGCGAGAAGACCAGACCATCGATCTCGGGGTCGAGGGCCACCTCGATCGGCACCGTGTGGGGCAGGATCCTGACCCGGGCGCCGCGCCGACGGAGGGATCGGACGATGTTGGCCTTGAGGCCCAGGTCCACGATCCCGACGAGCGGGCCGCCCTCGACCGGATCGCCGATGTCGGTGATCGCAGTGGGCGACACGAGACCGACGAAGTCCTCGTCCTCCCAGCGGGGCAGCGACCGAACGGCGGCGACGGCAGCGGCCGGATCGAGCTGGCCGGGTGCCGTGACGATGCCCGGGATCGAGCCATGGGTCCGGAGATGACGGGCGAGGGCCCTCGTGTCGATCCCGGCGATCGCCGGGATCCCCGACTCGCGCAGCAACGTCGCCAGCTGCCGGGCATCTTCGAGGACGGCAGC
>JBBRIM010000012.1:0-23096 GCA_038221095.1 Candidatus Limnocylindrales bacterium | reverse complement strand
CGCTCAGGATGGCGCCGCAAGGTCGCGCCGGGCGAAGACGACCTGGGCGTACGCAGCTGCGGCCAGGGCGACGATCGACAGGACGACCAGATCGCCCGACTGGCTGGACCCTGACAGGATCGAGCGCGGGTCGAGGTAGTGGAAGATGGACCACGCGCCCAGGTCGCGGGCGTTCGGCCACAGCTCGGCCAGGATCTCCAGGACGTAGCTCAGGACGATGATGCTGAGCGCAGCCGTCGCCGCCGGCGCGACCCGGTCGAACGAGACCGACGCCGCGAGCGCAAGCGAGCCGAGGGCGACGTACAGCAGCAGCCCGTTGAGCCACAGGAAGGCGAGCTGGCCGGGGACGAGCTCGTCCGTCAGCCCAACCGCGGCCGAGCCGGCGATCGCGCCGACAATCTCGGCCGCCACCGCGACGGCGCTGAACATGGCGATCGCGACGAGCAACACGGCATGGACGGCGCGCCGGTTGATGGGGCGGGCCAGGAGTACCTCCAGGGTCCCGCGCTGGCGCTCGCCCGCCACGGCATACAGGCCGAACCCCACGGCGAACAGCGCCTTCAGGAAGACCGCGATCGGATGGATGACACCCAGCGAGATCGAGCCGGCCAGGGTCAGCACGTTGCCGCCGAGGAAGTCCACGAAGGCCTTCGGGATCAGGCCGGCGTCGACCATCTTCTTGAAATCGGCGCCGAACGTCTTGTAGATGATCGGCATCAGGAAGCCCCACACGGCCAAGCCGAGGGCCACGATGAGCAGGCGGGCCGCGTTCGCCCTGAGCGTGTGGGCAAGGAGCACCTTCACCGGCGGGCTCGCGTGCCGGTGGATGCGTCGTCCTTCGCGCCGGCCCCGAGTTCGTCCGAGTAGAACTCGAGGAACGCCTCTTCGAGCGAGGCCGGTTCGATGATCAGGTCACGAACGTGGGCCACCGCGATGGCCGCCAGGAATGGCCCAACTTCGCCGTCCAGCTGGCAGGTCAGGCGTCCGTCCTTGACGAGGACGCCCGATACCCCCACAACGCTCTGAAGCGACGGCTGCGTCCCGTCGAAGCGGAGCGTGACGTTGCGTTTCCGCCGGGCCAGGAGTGCCGCAACATCGTCCATGGCCACGAGCCGGCCGCCCCGGACAATCGCCACCCGGTCGCACGTCCGTTCGACCTCAGACAGGATGTGCGACGACAGGAAGGTCGTGGAGCCCGCCCTGCGCCGGTCTGCCAGGATCGTGTAGAACGCCTGCTGGACGAGCGGGTCCAGGCCTTCGGATGGCTCGTCGAGGATGGCCAGCTCGGGGTCGTGCTGGAGCGCCTGGACGATCCCGAGCTTCTGGCGCATCCCTCGCGAGAAATCGCGAACCGGCCGCCGAAGGTCTCGGTCGGACAGCCCCAGCTGCGCACACAGCTCGAGCCGGCGTGGGGTTGGCCGCCCATACAGGGCGGCGAGATAGTCGAGCAGGCCATCGCCGGTCATGCCGTCGTACAGGGCGATCCCGCCGGGAAGATAGCCCACCCGGCGGCGCAGCTCGACCCCCTGCCGGACGACATCGAGGCCGAGGACCCGGGCGCTTCCAGCCGAGGGATGGAGGTAGCCGAGCAGGAGGCGGATGAGGGTGGTCTTGCCCGCGCCGTTCGGCCCGAGGAACCCGAAGACCTCGCCCTCGCGGACGTCAATCGAGACATCGTCGAGTGCCGGGGGTAGCTCGGTCGTCGTCTGCCACGGGAGGTGGACCCCGGGCCCGTACGTCTTCGACAGGCCGGCCGTCTGGATCGCGCTCATCGCCCAAGGCTACAGGCGCAGGCGGGCTGACGGGGATCGAGGGGTCGAATGCTACGATGGCGTTCTCCCCACAACGACACCCAGCGCAGCCGTATGGGCCAAGGAGATCGATGACCACCGACGATCCAGGCTCGGTCCTGGGAGCCATCAGCCGGCGTCGCTTCCTGCAGGGCACGGCCCTGGCCGGCGTGGGCGCATTCCTCGCCGCCTGCACCTCCGGGGGCGCCACGAACGCACCGGCCAGCGGGGCTGCCAGCGTGGCCCCAAGCAACGCAGCGATCCCGACATTGCCCTCTGCCACCCCGGCCCCGTCCGTCGCCGCCACGCCCAAGGTGATCACCGGGCCGCTCCACTTCGCCCAGTGGCCGGCCTACATCGACCTCACCGGCAAGGCTGCGACCGATGGGAAATACAGCCCGGGCTCGTCGCCCACCCTGGAACAGTTCAAGGCCAAGTACAAGGTCGAGGTCGACTACGAAGAGAAGATCGAGGACAACAACACCTTCTACGCCACGATCCAGCCCGAGTTGCTGGCCGGCGCGCCGACCGGCTGGGACCTGATCGTGATCGCCGACTGGCTCTCGGCCAAGATCATCACCAAGGGCTGGGCCGAACGGATCGACCCGGCCGACGTGCCCAATTGCACCGCCAACCTGATCGATTCATTCAAGAACCAGGCGTGGGACCCGAACAATGAGTACCACTATCCGTATGCCGCCGGGATGACCGGCATCGGCTACGACAAGGTGTCGCTCGCTGCTGCCAGGATCCAGCCTCCCACGAGCCTCAAGGACCTCTACGCGATCAATCCCAAGAAGGTCTCATTCCTGACCGAGGCGCGCGACACGTTCGGCCTCGGCCTGTTGAAGTTGGGCAAGAGCGCCGATCCCACGACGACGACCGCCGCCGACCTGCAGGCCGTCCACGACGATATCCAGCCGCTGGTCGCCAAGGGTCTGACCTTCGTTGACAATTCCTACCTCCAGAACTTCGCCGCCAAGAAGACCTGGGCGGCGATGGTCTGGTCGGGCGACCTGGCCTCGTCCGGCGGAGCCGACGACGTCTTCGTCTTTCCCGACGAGGGCACGATCTTCTCGACCTACGACCTGATCATTCCCAAGGGCGCCACGAACATCTACACGGCTTCGCTGATGATCAACTTCCTGTTCGAGCCGCAGATCGCCGGCCAGATCGCCAACTTCATCTACTACGTCTCGCCGGTCAAGGGCGCCGACGTGGTGGTCAAGGCGCTGAACGCCGCCAAGCCCCTCGATCCGGGCCTGCTGGCCCTGCTCTTCCCGCCCGCGGACCTGGTCCAGCACAACTTCCAGTTCCTGTCGGACGATCTCGAGAAGACCCTCGATACCCTCTACATCGACCTCGCCGGCGGCTGAGTCGAGCGCCGGTCAGCCGGCGCGCCGTTCGAACTCGCGCATGAAGTCGATCAACGCGTCCACGCCGGCCTCGGGGAAGGCGTTGTAGATCGAGGCGCGCATGCCGCCGACCGAGCGGTGGCCCTTCAGCCCGTCGAAGCCGGCTGCGGTCGCCTCCTGCACGAAGGACTTCTCGAGCTCCTCGCTGCCAAGCCGGAAGGTGACGTTCATCAGGCTCCGGCTGTCCTTCGCCGCGGTCGGCCGCCAGAAGCCGGTCCGATCGAGCTCGGCATACAGCTTGCCCGCCTTCCGCTCGTTGACGGCGGCGATCGCAGGCAGCCCGCCCAGGTCGAGCAGCCAGCGCACCACGAGGCCGAGCACGTAGATCCCGAACGTGTTCGGGGTGTTGTACATCGACCCGTTCTCGGCCTGGACGGCGTAGCTGAGCATTGTCGGCAGCGATTTCGCCGAGCGGGCCAGGAGATCCTCGCGGATCAGGACCAGGACCACGCCTGAAGGCCCAAGGTTCTTCTGCGCTCCGGCGTAGATGAGGCCGTGGCTGGCCACGTCGATCGGCCGGCTGAAGATGTCCGACGAGGCGTCACTGACCAGGGGAGCGTCGCCGGCGCTCGGGAGTCGCTGCCACTGGGTTCCTTCGATCGTGTTGTTCGAGGTCATGTGGACGTACGCGGCGCCGGGGGTGAGGGCGCACTCGGCGTCCGTCGGAATCCGCGCGTAGCCGTCGGCCTCGGTCGATCCGGTGGCGTTCACCGGCCCGACCCGGCGCGCCTCCCTGGCGGCCTTGTCGGCCCACGAGCCGGTCATGAGGTAGTCGGCGGTCAGGCCCTCGGTCAGGAGGTTCAGCGGGACCATCGAGAACTGGAGGCTCGCCCCGCCCTGCAGGAACAGGATCCGGTAGTCCGGCGGGACCCCGGCCAGCCGGCGCACGTCGGCCTCGGTCCTGGCGAGGATCGCCTCGAACGTCGACGACCGGTGGCTGATCTCGAGGACCGACATGCCCACCCCGGGCAGCGCCAGCAGCTCACGCTGGACCTGTTCCAGGACGGACAGGGGGAGCACGGCCGGGCCGGACGAGAAGTTGTAGAGGCGGCTCATTTCGATCACGGTTCTGGCTCCTGCATTGGCCGCCGGCGCGGCGGCGGGACCTCAGAGGGCGACGAGCTGGACGCTCAGGATGTTCTCGTTGCCGGGCTGGATGGCCGCCAGCTGGGTGGCCGAGGGGGCGCCATCGAGGTTGATCCGGGCGACGGCAGCCTCAGCCCCATCGAACACGATGTTCTCGGTCTCCTGGACGTTGATGTTGGCCTGGCGGAGCTGATCGAAGACGTGGGCCAGGACGCCCGGCCGGTCGCGATGGCGAATCACGAGCATGTGCGTCGCCGCTGTTCGGCGGGCCAGGTTGACCACGTTGGGCACCCGGCCGGTCTGGATGAACGAGGCGACGATCCGGACCGTCTCGGCGGCAATCGCCTCCTGGGCCTGCTCGGTCGACGCCCCGATGTGATGGGTCCCGTAAATCCCGGGCTGGCCGGCCAGGGGGTCGTTGAACTCGCCCGTCGAGGTGGCCGGCTCGTTTGGATAGACGTCCAGGCCCACCCGGATTCCGCGGTCCCGGACCGCCTCGGCCAGGGCCTCGTAGTCGACCACCTCGGCGCGGGCCGTGTTGATGAACAGTGCCCCGGGTCGGAGCCGGCCGAGGACGTCGCCATCCACCAGCCCGCGGGTTTCGGGGCTGAGGGACAGGTGAACGCTCAGGATGTCGGCTTGCTCGGCGACAGCGGCCGGGGAGCCGGCGATCGTCACGCTCGCGTCGCGTCTCGACGGGTCGAGCCCGTACTGGGCCAGGTCCACGGCCGAGCCGTCCCCGAACCGGCGCGACCAGATGACGAGGTTGAGCCCGAAGGCCTGCGCCCGACGGGCCAGCTCCTGGGCGACGTTGCCGAACCCGAGGAGGCCCAGCGTTGCCCCGTACAGGCCGCGTGCCCGGGCGTACTCCTTCTTGTTCCAGCGCCCGGCCCGCAGATCGGCGACGTTGTCCGGGATCCGCCGGTCGAGGGCGAGGATCAGGCCAAAGGCAAGTTCGGCCACGGCAATCGCGTTCTTGCCGGGACAGTTGGACACGTAGACCCCGCGGGCTGATGCGGCCCCAACGTCGATCGTGTTGTAGCCCGCCCCAGCCCGCACGATGAGGGCCAGGTTGCCGGCGTCCAGCATCGCCGCCGTCACCTTGGTCGACCGGACGACGAGGACCTCGGCGTTCGTCTCGGCCAGCGCGACCGTGAGTGCCTCGTCCTGGAGGCCCGGCTCGAAGACGACGTCACAACCAAGGGCGGCCAGCCCAGCGAGGCCCGACTGTTCGAACTGGTCAGCGACGAGAACTCTCACAACGGCTCCGACTCGACGTCCCGCCCCGGCAACGGCCACCTGGCGGCATCATACCCGTCGATCTGGGCCGGTTGGCGCGGCGTACCATCGCACGATGACCGCACGTCGAACGGCGCCCGTTGCCCTGCGCCTGGATCACCACGACCAGGCTGATGCCCCGGCCCAGATCACCGCGGCGATCGCGGGGGCCGGTGGTCGGCTGCGCAGCTGGTCCACCGTCCGCTACGTCGCCGGCTCGCCGCCCCTCGTCGAGGTCGAAATCGAGACCGAAGGCGCTCCCGAGGCCGACCTGATCGCGGCCCTGTCCGGGCTTCCGGTTGTCCTGGCCGTGCGCGTCACCCGCGCCCTGGACCGGGTCTTCGGCAAGCGGGTCATCGTGATCGGCGGTGGCGCCCAGGTCGCCCAGGTGTGCCTTGGCGCCGTGACCGAGGCAGACCGGCACAACCTCCGTGGCGAGCGGATCAGCGTCGACACGATCCCCCTGGTCGGCGAGCAGCAGATCGCCGAAGCGGTCCGCGCCGTGGGCGACCTGCCCCGGGCCCGACTGCTGGTGCTGGCCGGCTCGCTGATGGGCGGCGAGATCTCACGGGCCGTTGATGAGCTGCGTGCGCTGGGTATCCCGGTGATCGCGCTCAACATGGCCGGGTCGCTCGGCCAGCACGTCGACCTGGTGGTCTCCGACCCGGTCCAGGCGGGCACGATGGCGGTGATGGCGATCGCGGATACCGCCTCGTTCGACCTGGCCCGCCAGCGCGGCCGCCGGTACTGAGCGGACCGGACCTGCGTTTCGGGCGGTTCCTGAGCCATACCGCCCATGGATCCGGGCGGGCCCGTCGGCACCCGGGGCTCAAGGAGTCGCGCCAGGCCCCGGAAGCGGCACGTTTGTCGCTCCTGGAGCACCATTTGGCGAGCCGATCGCCGGGCAGGAACCGGGCTCGGAACCGGGCTCGTAGGGCGAGGGTGACCTGAGGCCCCCGGAAACGGGCTGAACGTCACTTCCCGGTCCAGAGCCCGCTCCCGGACGATGCGAGCCATGGACACCCTGCTTGCCCCTGCCGACTCCGGTTCAACCAACCCCGAAGCCAGCGACCCGAGTGCCTCGGGTCAAACCCAGCCGACCATCCCGAACCTGAGCCGACGCGGTTTCATCCGCGGCGCGGCCCTCGTTGGTGGCGGGCTGGTGGCGGCCGCCTGTGGCCCCGCCGCGGCCGCCGCCTGGACGTTTGGTCCACCAGCGAGCATCCCGCCGGTCGGCGTCGTGCCGTCGGGCCCGACCAGCTCGGCCGCCAGCGCAGCGCCGTCCGCACCGGCGACGGCCTCGGCTGTGCCGAGCGCCTCCGCGGGCGCGTCATCCGGGCCGATTCCATCCGGCTGGACGCAGCACGACCTCGACGCCCGGACGGTGGTCCGGCGCTACCTCGGCAACCTGGCTCCGGCCCTCAAGGGCATCTACGGCGATGCGGCCTTCGCCAAGCTGGCCGATATCCTGGGCGCCGCCGACGGCTACCCGGAACTCAGCCTCAAGCCGGCCTTCGCCCAGGTTCCCCAGCTCGTCCTGAACGATATCCTCCAGCCGCTCAAGCCAACGACGGACGGCGGGGTCAAGGTGTTCAACCTGACGATCGATGAGATCAATCAGCACATCGACGAACTCAAGCCGCCGGTCGCGGCGCTCGGTTACAACGGCCAGTGGCCGGGCCCCACGATCCGGGTGACCCAGGGCGACCGGGTTCGGGCGATCTTCACGAACAACATGAAGGAGACGACCGGCGTCCACTTCCACGGTGTCCAGTTCGACGACTTCTTCCAGGACGGCATCCCGTTCGTGACCCAGAAGCCGATCGTGCCTGGGGAGAGCTACACCTACGAGTTCACAGCGAAGGACACTGGCTCGCTGATGTACCACTCCCACCACAACGCGACCGACCAGGTCGGACGGGGTCTGCTGGGCGCCTTCATCGTCGATCCGAAGGTCGACCCGGTGAAGTACGACCGGGAATACATCTGGATCTCGAACGACTCACTGGGCGGTTTCACGATCAACGGCCACGGCTTCCCGGCCACCGTCCCGGTCCTGGCCGCGGTCGGAGAAACGGTCCGGATCCGGTTCATGAACGAGGGAATCATGATGCATCCGTGGCATCTCCACGGGAACATCATGAAGGTCGTCGCCCGCGATGGGCGGCCGCTTGGCAGTGCCGCGTTCGAATGCGACACGCTGGGGGTCAACCCGGGCGAGCGTTACGACGCCCTGGTCACGGTGGATCGACCGGGTGTCTGGGCCTTCCATTGCCACATCCTGCCTCACGTCGAGGGGACGTCGGGCATGTTCGGGATGGTCAACACCCTGATTGTCGTGCCCGAGAAGGCCCACGTCGACGCGATCGTCAAAGCCGTCGTCGGCTGAGGTCCGGGAATGGCTGACCATCCGGCGACGACCCGCCGCGGGGCAGCGCCGTTTGCTGTCCTGATCGCCCTTGTGCTGGTTGCCGTTGGCGCCTGCACGTCCGGCGGGCCGGCGAGTCCGGCGGCCGCGCTCACGGTCAGCAACGCGTGGGTGCGCGTGCCGGGTGGGGTGGACCAGCCCGCGGCCGGCTACCTGACGATCACGAACACGGGAACTAGCGCAGACGCGCTCGTTTCCGCGTCGAGTCCGGGAGCGGCCAGCGTGGGGATTCACCAGACGACCATGGATTCCGGGGGGATGATGGGGATGCAGCCCGTGGCCAGCGTCGGCTGTCCGATCGGCGCAACCGTCTCGCTCGCCCCGGGTGGCTACCACCTGATGATCATCGGTCTCAAGGGCCTGCTCAAGGTCGGCGATCGGCTCGAGCTCGACCTCGTCTTCGCGCACACCGGCAGGATCGTGGTCCAGGCCGAAGTCCGGCAGGGCTGATCATGGGCCTGCGCCCCGCGGCCAATACGGCAGGCAGGAACCCTGAGGCGGACCTCGATGCGGGCTTCTGGCTGGTGGTGGTCCTTGCCGCCCTTTGCCTGCTGGGTGTCACTGGGCTCGGCCTCACCGGACTGCTCTCGGGCGGGGCGCCGGGCGCTCCGAGTGGTGGCCCGTCGGCAAGCGGCCCGAGCCCGAGCGCACCCGCGGCGTCGATTGACGTGGCTGCCCTCCTCGATCCGGCGATCCGCCCCGCGCCGGGAATCGCCCTGACCGACCCCAACGGGCAGCCGGTCAGCCTCGCCTCGATGCGCGCTGGGTTCGTGCTCGTCTTCTTCGGCTACACCCATTGCCCGGACGTGTGCCCGGCCACGATCGGCACGATCGAGCAGGCGATGGCTGCCTATGGACCAGGGGTGCGGGCGGTCTTCGTGACGGTGGATCCCGAACGCGACACGACGGCCTCGCTCAAGGCCTACGTCCAGTTCCGGCCTTCGAGCTTCACGGCCCTGACCGGCAGCCCATCGGAGATTCGGGCGACGGCGGACGCCTGGGGTGTCCACTACGCCCGGGTGGAGACGAGCGTCCCTGGCGCCTATTCGATGTCGCACACTGGCGATGTCTACGTCGTCGACCCCGCCGGCCAGTTGCGCGCCCAGTTCCCGTTCGGTACGAGCGCCGACGCAATGACGGCCACGCTCCGGACGATCGCCGCAGCGACCGCATCCGCGCTGCCCTTGCCCGCTCCGGCCGGGTCACCGACCCCGATCTCATCGGGCGCCGGTTCGGCGCCGGGATCGCTCCAGGTGGAGGTTGCCTCGACATCGGTCTGGGCGGGCGGGCCGAGTCCGGTGATCCTGACCCTGACCGGGCCGGCCGGCCGGATCAACGACACCGCCATTCAGCCGGTTGTCCAGCTCGAATCGACCGATGGGACGTCGACCGGTGGTCCGGTCACGGCCGTGCCGGTCCGACCGCCCGGCCTCAACACGGTCTCGTACGTCGCGACCGTGGAAATCCCGACGCCGGGCTGGTGGCGCCTCGCCGTGTCGGCCACCCCGGGCGCCCTCGCCCTCATCGGCTCGGCCGATGTTGCGGTCCTCGACCAGGGCAGTTCCGCCCGGATCGGGTCGAGCGCCCCGACCACCCACAGCCCGACCCTCGCATATCGCGCCGGCGACGTTCGTGCCCTGACCACCGACCCGATTCCCGACCTGCGCCTGTACCAGCACTCGACGACCGACGCATTGGCCGGCCACGATCCGTTCGTCCTCGTCCTCGACTCGGCCAGGTTCCGGGTCACGACGGCCTGTGGCAAGGCGCTGATCCTGGCCCGCTACCTCGAGGATCGCTGGCCCGGCGTGACCTTCATCCACGCCGAGCCATTCCGCTATGCCGTCGTGACCGACACGCCCGTCCTCGAAGGCTCGCTCGCCGACCCGACCCTCACCGATGTCGCGAACGCCTGGGGGATCGGCGGGGACCCGTGGGGCCCGCAGTCCATGCCCTGGGTCTTCGTCGTGGATTCGCATGGGATCGTCCGGGCCAAGTACCAGGGGGTGATGGGCACCGAGGACCTCGACGTGATCGCCGCCCTGATCGCCCAGGGCGACTGACGATACCGAACCGCAACCTGACCTGCGGGCACGAATCGTCCCGGAATTGGCACCATAGGGGCACCGCTGTCCGTTACCGCCCCGAGGCACCCACAGGAGACCCATGACCGCACGTCAGACGGCCATCGCCACGATCGCCAACCACAAGATCGCCTCCACCCAGGACTATCTCGAGAACGCCGGAGAGGAGATCTACGGCCAGTACGTGTTCCACGAAGAGGCGCAGCGGGAATATCTCGCCAAGCCGGTATTCCAGGCCCTGCGGCGCACGATCGAGGGCCACGAGCCCTTCGACCCGGCGATCATGGACGCGGTTGCGCAGGGCGTGAAGGAGTGGGCACTGGCGCACGGCGCCACCCACTACACCCACTGGTTCGTGCCCATGACGGGCTCCACGGCGGAGAAGCACGACTCGTTCCTGAGCCCGGCCGGCGACGGCCGGACGCTGGCCGAGTTCTCGGGCAACACCCTGGTGCAGGGCGAGCCCGACGCAAGCTCCTTCCCGTCGGGCGGCATCCGGGCCACCTTCGAGGCCCGCGGCTACACCGCCTGGGACGTGACCAGCCCGATCTTCCTGCAGGTCGAGCCGAACGGCGTCACGCTGACCATCCCGACGGCATTCGTGTCCTATACCGGCGAGGCGCTCGACCACAAGATCCCGCTCCTCCGGTCGCAGGCGGCCCTGGGCAAGGAGGCCCTCCGGATCCTGCGCTGGTTCGACAACACGACGGCCAAGCGGGTCTACACGAACATCGGCCCAGAGCAGGAGTACTTCCTGGTCGACCGGCGCCTGGCCGAGCAGCGCCCCGACCTCGTGCTGACCGGCCGCACTCTTTTCGGCGCCCCGTCGCCCAAGGGCCAGGAGCTGGAGGACCAGTACTTCGGCTCGATCCGCGAGCGAATCCTGGCGTTCATGATGGATCTCGACCGGGAGCTGTGGCGCCTCGGGATCCCGGCCAAGACCCGTCACAACGAGGTGGCACCCGGCCAGTTCGAGATGGCGCCGGTGTACGAACCGACCTCGGTCGGCTCCGACCACAACATGCTGGTGATGAGCATGATGCGGCGCCTTGCGCCGCGCCACGGCCTGATGTTCCTGATCCACGAGAAGCCGTTCGCAGGGATCAACGGCTCGGGCAAGCACAACAACTGGTCGATGGGCACGGACGAGGGCGAGAACCTGCTCGACCCGGGCCACGACCCCCACGCCAATGCCCAGTTCCTGGCATTCCTGGCGGCCGTCATCCGGGGCGTCAACGTGCACGCCGACCTGCTCCGGGCGAGCATCGCCGACGCGGGCCAGGACCACCGCCTCGGGGCGAACGAGGCCCCGCCGGCGATCATGTCGATCTTCCTCGGGTCCCAGCTCGAGGATGTCGTCGAGCAGCTCGCCAAGGGGGCGATGTCGGGCTCGAGGAAGGGCGGTTCGGCCGACCTCGGGGTCACCTCGCTGCCGGTCCTGCCGAAGGACGCCACCGACCGCAACCGGACCTCGCCGTTCGCCTTCACCGGCAACAAGTTCGAGTTCCGGG
Organism: Candidatus Limnocylindrales bacterium; assembly: GCA_038221095.1. Classification (GTDB taxonomy): domain Bacteria; phylum Chloroflexota; class Limnocylindria; order Limnocylindrales; family CSP1-4; genus Palsa-1033. The sequence continues at coordinate 11,504 of JBBRIM010000012.1, read as the reverse complement.
CAGTGGGCTCCTCGGCTCCGATCTACTGGCCGCAGACCGTGCTCAACACCGCCGTTGCCGACTCGCTCGCCCAGCTTGCCGATGACCTGGAGAAGCTCGACCACGGTGACTTCGCCGGCCTGACCGGCATCCTCTCGGCGATCGTCAAGGACAACAAGCAGGTCCTCTTCGAAGGCAACGGTTACTCCGAGGAGTGGCACGCCGAGGCCGCCCGCCGTGGGCTGCCCAACAACAGGACGACCGTGGACGCGCTGCCTTCACTGGCCACGAAGAAGGCCAAGGCGTTGTTCGCGAAGTTCGGCGTCCTGTCGGAGCGCGAGCTGGCCTCCCGCGTCGATATCAACTGGGAGCGCTACGTCAAGGTCCAGAACATCGAGGCCAACTGTGCCCTGGACATCGCCTCGACGATGATCCTGCCGGCCACCGCCAGGTACCTTGGCGTGCTTGCTGGGGCGTCATCATCGCGCGGGATCAGCTTGGTCTGCGAGCGGATCTCCGGCCTCGCCGACTCGCTCGTCGACGCGATCGGCACGCTCGAGCATGCCCAGCACAAGGCCCACCAGGCCGGCTCGGTGCAGAAGGAGGCACGCGCGTTCTGCGACGAGGTGATCCCGGCCCAGAACGCCCTGCGCGAGGTGGTCGACACGCTCGAGACACTGTTGGACGACGAACTCTGGCCGTTGCCCAAGTACCGCGAGCTGCTCTTCCAGTATTGAGGCCTTGATCACTCGTCCCGACGAGCGGACTACGCCATGCTCGGGCTCGCCCACAGGTTGATCCTGCTCTCGGCGGCGTTCAGCCGGCGCCGCGAGACTCGTCCGGAGGAACTAGTAGTCCGAAGACTCAGTAGCCTGACGGATAGGGTTCGGCGGCCGTCGTGGTCAGGCTGCCCGAGGTGGCGGCGTTCACCAGGATGTAGACGGATGATCCCCCGGCAAAGCCGATGATCACGATCCCGGCGTCCGGCATCGGCGGTACGCACGGCGCTCCCGGTGGACACAGGCCGCCCCACCGGAACTCCTCGCTCACGATCGCCGGATGTCCCCCTGCGAGGAGAGCCACGGCTGCCCCGATCGCCGGCCGGCAGGTCAATGGGGGAGCGGGCTGGAACTGGGCGGTATCGCACACGATCGCGGGCGATGGGCCGGCCGACGGCGCCGGGCTGGCCGACGGGCCGGCCCAGGATCCATCCGACGGGCCGGCCGAGGAGCCCGCCGGCGACGCGCAGCCGGCAATCATCAACGCCAGCGCGACCGACACCACCATCCTGCTCATCTCTTTCAGCATGCCCCAGGGACGGCCCCTCGGGCTCGCTGGTTCCAACCGATTTGCGGTTGGTCGCACGCCGAGCGTACGATCAACCGGACGTCTCGCGACCACGCAGGCCGCCAGTTGATTGACAGGCCGACGGGAGGACCACGCTGATGCACGTCGAAGAGATCGAAGGGGTCGGACCGGCCCACGCCAGCTCCCTGGTTGCGGCCGGAACGCCGTCGGTCGAAGAGCTGCTCACGAAGGGCGCCACGCCCGACGGGCGAGCGGCCCTGGCCGAGGCGACCGGGATCAGCCACAAATTGATCCTGACCTGGGTCAACCACGCGGACCTGATGCGGATCAAGGGTGTCGGCCCCGAGTACTCTGACCTCCTCGAGGTCGCCGGCGTCGACTCCCCGGCTGAGCTTGCCCAGCGCAACCCGGCTCATCTCGCGATCACCCTCCAGGAAGTCGTCGCCGCCCGGCCGAACATTGTTCGGCGGGTCCCGACCGAGGCCGAGATCACCGACTGGATCGCCGAGTCAAAGACGCTGCCCAAGGTTGTTCACCATGGCGGTGGCCACAGTCCGGCGGGCGCCCCTGCCACATCGGCACCTGAGGCGACCGAACCCGCTTCGGCACCAGCCTCCGCTCCGGCATGGGCACCTGAACCGGCTCCTGCAGCGGCACCCGCCGCCGTTTCTGCCCCGGCGCCGGCCTGGGCCTCGGCACCGCCACCCGCCGCTCCGGTTGACGCCCCGGCCCCGACCTGGCCCCCGACCCCGGCTGCGCCCGCCGCCCCGGCTCCTGCACCGGCGCCCGCCGCCGTTTCTGCCCCGGCTCCGACAGCCGCCCCGGCCGGCCACTTCGTTGCCTCCACCGCAGCCCCGAAGCGCGGGATCCTGGCTCGAATCAAGGCCATGTTCGGCATGTAGCTCCGTCCGCGTGCGCCTCGACCCGCGTCCGGCCCTCCAACGGCGCCGGTTGGTTGCCAGATTCCGCCTCGAGCCGTCCAACATGGTCCAAACCGCGCCAGATCCAACTGTAGAGCGGCTCGCGGTCGGAATTTGTCAGAAACCTGGGCTTGCTGCCCCGCCCGGTTCTCTCAATTGTCGCCGTCAGACGCCGTATCGCGGACCTCGGCTGGATCTTGGACTCGCAAGACCGCGTGATCGCCGAGGGAGATCGGATCCGTGCACGACTGCGCCGTCGGGCGCCCCTCCGGGTTGGTCACTCCGGGCGAAGCCTGTCGTAGTGCGGCTCCCAGCGACATTTGACCGAACCTGGGCCCGGCTCCACCGCGACCCAGCCCGGCGCGTACGCTCCATCAGTTACCGATGTGTTACGGTAACCAACAGGTATCGATGATCGAGCACCGGACAGGAGGCAGTCATGGCAACTGGACAGGGCACGAAGGCGGATCCGTGGGTGCTGAAGACCCCTCCAGGTACCTCGGACTACACGATGTACCGGGATGAGGCCGCAGATCCGCCGGTGATCGTCTGCCAGGTGGGATCCACCCAGCTGAAGTACGACCTGCGGGCGATCGACGACCTCCATGCCATGCTCAAGGCCCACGCTGACTGGATGCCGCTCGGCGCCGCAGACGAGCAGAAGCCGGCCGTCGACGGGACCGTTGAGGCTTGGGGTCGGTCGCCGGGCAACCCGGTCGGGGGCTGGTACGGCCTGAAGAGGGGCCTCCGTGGGCGGTTCGGGATGTACATGCCCCCGCTGATGGAGGCGCTCGGACTGGCCGAGATCACCCACGATCCCAAGAACAACCGGATGCGGGCCCGCTGAGGCGTGCCAATGGCGGCGCGGCGGGGCGACCCGTTCGAGGCGCTCGGCGACCCGAACCGGAGGGCGATTGTCGAGCTTCTCGGCTCCGGCGAGCGTTCAGTCGGGGAGCTTGCCGATGCCCTGCCGATCAGCCGGCCGGCCGTCTCGCGCCACCTGCGCCTGCTCAAGGGCGCCGGCCTGGTCGTCGAGGAGCCGCGCGGGACACGCCGGCTCTCTCGCCTCCACGATGAGGGCGTGGCCGCCGTCCGAGCCTACCTCGAGCAGGTCTGGGGTGAATCGGCAGCGCGCTTCCGGCTCCTGGCCGAAAACGCGACGGGCCGAGGCGGCGCCGAGTGATCGAACCGATCCAGCTTGCCTTCGAAGTGGACTGTCCGGCCGAGCATGCCTTTCAGGTCTGGACGGCCCGGATTGCCGACTGGTGGCCGGCCGACCACACCGCCAGCACCGAACCCGATCTGACGGTCATCCTCGAGGGCCGGCCGGGCGGCCGGATCTTCGAGCGGACGACCGCCGGGATTGAGCACGACTGGGGCGTGGTGACGGTCTGGGAGCCGCCGACGCGGCTGGGCTACCTGTGGCACCTTCGCCGCGACCGAGCCGATGCAACCGACGTCCAGGTCCGCTTCCTGGCCGAAGGCGAGCGTCGGACGCGGGTCGAGATCGAGCACCGCGGCTGGGAACGACTGGGTGCGGACGGCGTGGCCTGGCGCGATCGCAACTTCGGCGGCTGGTCCACCCTGCTGCCCCATTTCATCGAGGTGGCGACGTCCGGGGACGCCAAGCCCACCTGACTGGCTCGCCGGGTAGCCCGCCTAGCGGGGTTGGATCAGGCGGCCGCGCTGGCCGCCCCGGTCGCCTCGTCGGCGGCCACGTCGACCTCGAGCTTGACTTCCTTGCCGACGAGCCAGCCGCCCGCCTCCAGGCCCATGTTCCAGGTCAGGCCCCAGTCCTCGCGGTTGAGCTTGCCGGTCAGGTGGAAGCCGGCATGGCGGCCGCCCCGCATCCCGCCCACGATCCCGTTGAACTCGGCCTCGAAGGTGACCGGCCGGGTCACGTCCCGGATGGTCAGGTCGGCGTAAACCAGGTAGTCGTCGCCCTTCTGCTCGACTCGGGTGACCTTGGCTACGATCGAGGGGTACTTCTCGGCGTCGAAGAAGTCGGCTGAACGAAGGTGCGCGTCGCGCTGCTCAAAGCCCGACGCAAGGCTGGCCGCCCCGATCCGGATCTCGCCCGTGGTGGCGGTCGGGTTGGTCTCGTCAAGCTCGAGCTCGCCCTCGACCTGGCTGAACTTGCCGCGGACGGTGGTCACCATCATGTGTTTGGCGGAGAAGTTGACGTCGGTATGGGCTGGGTCGATCTTCCAGGTAGTCATGGTGCTGTTGTCCCTTGGTGCGGGCGTGCCTCGAGGCACTGCCGGCCGCGATCTAGTTGACACGTCAACGATAGTCCAAGATCATTGCGTTGTCAACGACGACCGAGGCTCGCCGTTTCGGGCCAGGCCGGCAACCGCGGGCGTTCTCGACCGATCTTGACGCCGAGCAGCCGGCAATGCTACCGTCCCTGCAATCGGTTGCGCAAGGAGGGAACGGTGGAAACTGTCCGGCTGACTGTGGGCCAGGCCATCGTGCGCTTCATGGCCCAGCAATACGTGGAACGGGACGGCCACCAGAACCGGTTCATCGCGGGCGTGTGGGGCATTTTCGGGCACGGCAATGTGGCCGGTCTTGGCCAGGCGCTCGAGGAGCTCGGCGACGCCGAGGAGATGCCCTACTACCGGCCCCAGAACGAGCAGGCCCAGGTCCATATCGCAGCCGCGTTCGCCCGGCACCTCAACCGGATGCAGACCTTCGCCTGCATGTCGTCGGTTGGTCCGGGCGCAACCAACATGATCACCGGCGCTGCGGGCGCGACGGTCAACCGGTTGCCGGTCCTGCTCCTGCCCAGTGATTACTTCGCCAACCGCGTGCCCGATCCCGTGCTCCAGCAGGTCGAGCATCCGGTCGAGCGCGATGCCAGCGCCAACGATGCCTTCCGGCCAGTGTCGCGCTTCTTCGACCGCATCTCACGGCCCGAGCAATTGCTGGCTTCCCTGCCCGAGGCCTTCCGGGTCCTGACCGATCCGGCCGACACGGGCGCGGTCACGATCTCGCTGCCCGAGGACGTCCAGTCCGAGGCCCACGACTGGCCGAAGGAGTTCTTCAGCCGCCGGGTGTGGCGGGTGCGCCGTCCGTTGCCCGAGGCCGCCGACCTGGCCGAGGCAATCAGCCTGATCCGCGCGGCAAGCGCGCCGGTCATCGTGGCCGGCGGTGGTGCGATCTACTCGGAAGCGACCGACGAGCTGGCCGCCTTTGCGACGCGTTTCGGCATCCCCGTCGTGGAGACCCAGGCCGGCAAGGGTGCATTGCCGTGGGATCATCCGATGAACGCCGGCCCGGCCGGCACGAACGGCGGGCTGGCCGCCAACCGGCTGGCCCGGGACGCCGACCTGGTGCTCTGTGTGGGTAGCCGGATGGGTGACTTCGTGACTGCCTCGCGGACGACATTCCAGAATCCGGGTGCGGCCTTCATCGGAATCAACGTGGGCCGGATGGACGCTCACAAGCTGCGCGCGGTCCCGGTCATTGCCGACGCCCGGGAGGCCCTCCGAGCGCTCAGCACCGGGTTGTCGGACGCCGGCCATCCGGGTACGTCGGTCGCCTACCGGGAGCGGGTGGCGGGACTGAAGCACGAGTGGGACGCGCTCGTTGACGGCCAGCGGGCGGTCAACGGGGCACCCGGCGATCTCGGCCAGGCCGAGGTGATCGGCGTGGTCAACGACGCCGTGGGTGGCCACGCGACGGTGATCTGTGCTGCCGGGAGCCTGCCCGGCGACCTTCTCCGGCTGTGGCGGCCCGAAGATCCGAAGGCTTACCACGTCGAGTACGGCTTCTCGTGCATGGGCTACGAGATCGCGGCCGGCCTCGGTGTCCGGCTCGCGGACCCGGATCGCGATGTCGTGGTGATGGTCGGCGATGGGTCGTACCTGATGCTCAACTCGGAGATCGTGACCGCGGTTGCCGAGGGCCTGAAGCTGACCATCGTGGTCCTCGACAACCACGGCTTCCAATGCATCCTCGCCCTCCAGCGGATCGTGGGAGTGCCCGATTTCGGCAACGAGCTGCGCTTCCGGGACAAGGCTCGCAACCGGTTGACCGGCCCCTATGTCCCGGTCGATTTCCGCAAGCATGCCGAGGCGATGGGCGCCCTGGCACTCCTGGCAACCACCCCCGACGAGCTGCGCGCCGCGCTGGCGCAGGCCCAGGCTGCCGACGGGGTAACGGTCATCGTGGTCCCCACCGAACCCGAGAAGCGGGCTCCGGGCTACGAATCCTGGTGGGACGTGCCGGTGGCCGGCGTGAGTGGTCAGCAGTCCGTGCGGGACGCCCACGACACCTACCTGCAGGCACGTCGCCGGCAGCGACTCGAACTCCATTGAAGCCGGCTTCCCAGTTGGCCCGCATGTCGTCGGACACATCCGAGTAGAGAGGGAGACGTCCATGCCCGGACCAGGGATCGAGCTGATCGGCGCCGAGGGAATCGCCGAGGTTCTCGAGGTGCTGAACAGCCGCTATCTCAGCCGCTACGGCCCGGCCGACGACCCCGCCTTCGGGGCGAAGGTCCACCGCCTCGAGCAGGAGATCGCCAAGCTGGCCGGCGTGCAGTACGGGCTGGGCCTGGCCGGCGGCGGATCCAGCGCCCTGTGGCTGTCGTTGCTTGCCCTGGGGATCGGCTCCGGCGACGAGGTCGCGGTGCTCAAGCACCTTGCCTGACCGCCGGATCCGGTCGGTGATCGAGGCGCTCGTGATTGGCAGGATCGGGGTCGACCTGACGCCGAGCCTGCCGCGCACCTCGCTGGCCAGCGCGGTTTCGTTCAGCCGAGCCGTGGGCGGGTTTGCCGGGAACATCGGCACCGGCCTGGCCCGTCTGGGGGTCGCCACGGCAGTCGTCTCCAGCGTCGGCGACGATGGGCACGGGCAGCACGTCCGCACGTTCCTGGCGGGGGAGGGGATCAACGTCGAATCGATCGTCACCCGGCTTGGGGCGCGGACCCAGGTTGCCTTCTTCGAGGCCTGGCCGCCCGAGCGTTTCCCGGTCACCTTCTACCGGCCGGCTCCCGCCCCGGACAGCCAGATGACCGAGGCCGACCTGCCCACCGAGCTGATCGAACGGGCGCCGCTGGCGATCGTGTCCGGGGCGCTCCTGGCGGCCGAGCCTGCCCGGTCGACCACGCTCAGACTGCTCGAAGGTCGCCGAGCGTCGCGCCACCTTCGAACGACCTCCTGGACCATCCTGGACCTCGACTGGCGTCCGACCCTGTGGGCCGACCCGAACGAGGCGCCCGCCCTCGTTCGAGCGGCTGCCCGGCTGGCGGATGTCCTGATCGGCAGCGATGAGGAGTTCGAGGCGGCCCACCTCCAGCCGGAGGTCACGACCGGCGGGGGACCCCAGCTCATCGTGCTCAAGCACGGTCCTGCCGGTGCGTCGTTGCTGGCCGCTGCTGGAGGGCGCCGCGTGCCGGGGATCCCGGTCGAGGTCGTCTGTGGGCTCGGTGCGGGGGATGCCCTCAGTGCCGCCTTTGCGGCCGGCCTCCTGGGTGGGCTCGACCCCGCGGTTGCACTCGAGCGCGGCAATGCCGCCGGTGCCATCGTGGCGTCCCGGCTGATGTGCAGCAGCGCGATGCCAACCCCGGCGGAGATCGACCAGCGCCTCGGCGAGATCGCCGGGCGGCCCCAGGAGGCGGCGCGATGAAGGACCCTGACTCGGTGCCGGGACCGGTGATCCATCCCGCCAAGCTGCCCGCCCGGCTGCCGCCCGAGATGCTCCATATCCGGCCGGGCGCCGATGGCCTGGTTGCGACCAACCCGGCCCGCTCCGGCTGGCGCTACCTGTCGTTCCGGGCCTTCGGACTCGACGAGGGCGAGACCGTCCTGCTGGACCGCCCCGAGGAGGAGGCGGCGATCGTCACGATCTCGGGTGGGGGCGTGGAGATCGGTCTCGATCGCGGCGCCAGCCTGCACCTGGCCGGGCGCGCCTCGGTCTTCGATGGGATGCCCTGGAGCGCCTACATTCCGGCTGGGACCACCGCCCGGATCGTCGGCCGCCCGCTGCCCGGCCAGCGGGCAGTCATCGCCGTGGCCCAGGCCCCCTTGACCGGCCGCCCGGGCGTTGCCACCGAGCCGATCGTCGTCGGGCCGGACGACGTCGAGATCGAGATCCGGGGCGCGGGCAACGCCTCCCGCCAGATCAACAACATCATGATGCCGGGTTTCCCGGCGGACCGGCTGCTGATCTGCGAGGTGTTCACGCCGTCGGGCAACTGGTCCGGCTGGCCGCCCCACAAGCACGACGTGGATGATCCTCCGCGCGAGGCCGTCCTCGAGGAGACCTACTTCTACCAGCTCCGCCGGCCCGAGGGCTGGGCCATCCAGCGCGTCTACCACCGGGATGGTTCGCGTGACCTGCTCATGCCCGTTCGCCATGGCGACCTGGTCATCGTCGACCAGGGCTATCACCCCTTCGTCGCCACCCAGGGCTACGACGCGTATTTCCTCAATGCCCTCGCCGGCGATCGGCGGACGATGGCCAACTCCGACGATCCCGACCTCGCCTGGGTCCGTTCCACGTGGGCCGGGATGGAGCCCGATCCGCGCCTGCCGCTCGTACCGCGGTGACGGTCGAAGCCAACGGGAGCCCGGCCACGACCGTCGGCCGGCGCCGGCGCCTGCTGCGGCTGGCCGGCCCGGACGGGGTCATCGCCGGCATCGCCATCGATCATCGCGACAGCCTTCGGGTCGTGCTCGAGCGGCAGGGCATGACCGGCCTGACCACCGCCGACCTGCGCCTGCTGAAGCTCAAGCTGACCCGGGCGCTCGCGCCGGCCGCCACCTCGATCATGCTCGACGAGGAGTTTGGTGGCCTGGCCCTCCAGGTCGGCGCGGTGCCGCCGACGGTCGGGCTGATCATGCCCCTCGAAGCACAGGGCTACGAGGCGCTGGGCGATAGCCGGATCACGACCCTTCTCGACGACTTCTCGTCGGCGACCGCCCTCAACTACGGCGCCGACGCCTGCAAGCTCCTGTTGCACTACCGGGTGGACGACCGGTCCTCGGCCGCGGCCCAGGACGCGCTGGTGGCAACCACCGCTGCCGCCTGCCACGCGCTCGGGCTGCCGCTGGTCATCGAGCCGGTGATCTATCGGCGATCGGACGAGACAGCGGCCGCCTTTGCCCAGGCGTACACCGGCCTGGTGCTCGGCGCCGTCGCCCGGCTCCAACCGCTCGGCGCAGACCTGCTCAAGGTCCCGTTTCCGGTCCACGACCTGCGGGTCACGAGTGAGTCCGTGGCCGTCGAGGCCTGCCGAGCCCTCGGGCAGACCTGTGGCGGTAGCCCCTGGGTCCTGCTTGGGGCCGGTGTCGACACCGAGACGTTCATCGGCCAGGTCCGGCTGGCGGGGCATGCCGGCGCCTCGGGCTTCCTGGCCGGACGAGGGATCTGGGCCGCTGCCCTCGTCGCGGATTCGGCCGAAACGGAGCGCGTCGCGAGCCAGGTCTGCCGGCCCGATTTCGAGCGCGTCCGGGCCGTCGCCGAGCAGGTCTGCCGACCACTCGATGCCAGGGACTACACCTGAGCCGCGGGCCGCCCAGGACCATCCATGTCGCCCATCCTTGCCGGAGCCGTGACCGCCCTGGCCTACGCCGTCTCGACGCTGGCCTCCGCCCGGGCCACCCGCCAGATCGGCTCACCGGCGACCGTCGCCGGGGTGATGCTGGTTGGGTCGATCGTGCTCGTGCCGATTGCCCTGACGACCTCGCCCATCTCCCCGGTTCCGGGCGTGCCGGTCGAGGCGTTGCTATGGGCGGTGCTGGCCGGCGTCTCGAACGTGATGGGCCTGCTCGTTGCCTACGTGGCCTATCGAATCGGTGCCGTCGGGATCGTCTCGACGATCGGTTCGACCGAGGGCGCGGTGGCAGCCGTCCTGTCGGTCCTGGCCGGCCAGGCCCTGGCCCCAGGGTCGGGGCCGGTCCTCGTCCTGGTCGTGCTGGGTGTCCTGCTGGCGGCGACCAGCGGTGGTCACGAGATCGAGGAGGGCGTGGCGATCAGCCGGGCGCAGTCGCTCCGGGCGGCCGGCCTGGCCGGCTGCGCAGCGCTGCTATTCGGCCTTGGCCTCTTCATCATGGGCCGGTGGAGTACCAGCCTGCCCTCGGCCTGGCTGATCCTGCCCGGTCGGCTGGTCGGCCTCGTCGCCGTGGGCCTGCCCGTCCTCGTGATTCGGCGGGTCCGAATCGCGCGGTCGGCGTGGCCGTTCATCGTGGCGATCGGCTGCGCCGAGGTCATCGGGATGACCTTCTACTCGATCGGCGCCCGACAGGACATCGCGGTCACGTCGGTGCTCGCCTCGATGTTCGCGCCGCTTGCGGCGATCGCCGCCTTCGTCCTGTTCCGGGAGCGACTCGCCCCTCGCCAGATCGCCGGGATCGTCCTCGTCGCCGTGGGCATTGCGATCCTCGGCCTGCTCGCCCGGTAGCCCAAGCTCGCCAGCGGAGTCCCCTCATGCGCCTCGTCTACAACTCCAATTCGACGATCCACCTGCCTGCGCTGGTGCAGATCCGGCTGGCCACGGAAACCGGCTGGGACGGAGTCTTCCTGCGCGAGGAGCATCTTCGGCGCTACCTCGCCCAGGGCAACGATCCGGCCAGTCTGCGCAGCGCCCTGGGCGGCCTCGACCCGATCAATCTTGGCGCTCTGGCCGATGTCGAGCGCTGGCGACCGGGCGAGCGCGCGACCATGCTCCGTGAGGCCGACGCGCTGGTCGAGCTGGCCGTCGACATCGGAGCCTCCTATCTCCAATTGCTGACCGGGCCGGTGGCTCCCGGGGGCGCTTACAGCGGGCCGGCCGACCTATCACCGGCCGAGCTGCGCCGGGTCACCGCTGAAGCGCTGCGCGCGGTGGCCGACCTCGGCGCGCCCCACGGCATCCGGATGTATCTCGAACCGGTCGCCTGGACGCCCCTGTCGTCGCTGGCCGGTGCAGTCGAGGCCATCGACGCCGCCGAACGCGACAACGTTGGCCTGGTCCTCGACTTCTGGCACCTGTGGCAGCACGGCGAAACGCCCGACAGCATCGCCCGGCTCGATCCCCGGATCATCTTCGGGGTCGACTTCGCCGACTCGCTTGGTCCTGCCGGCACGGCCGGGCCGGACCAGCGCAGCCGCTGTGTCTGGCCGGGTGAGGGCGAGATACCCCTGCGCGAATGGGTCGACGCCGTTCGCTCGACCGGCTTCGACGGCTGGTGGGACAACGAGCTGTACAGCCCCGTCCACTGGGAGACGGATGACCCATTCGGCCTGGCCGCGGGTCTGCTGGAGGTGTTGCGCAACATGGTCCCCGGCTGATCGCCGGCCTGATTGAC